>WREZ01000036.1 GCA_009779045.1 Candidatus Bathycorpusculum sp.
CAGTTCCTAATGGTGTGCAAAATTTTGGTGTTTTCACAATGCACAGTGGGGAGATTTCTGGTAATTTTGGTGCTAGTGGGGTAAGCAATAGTGGTGTTTTCATTATGACGGGTGGAAAAATAGTTAACAACAGTTGTTATACATCAGGTGGTGGTGTGAGTAATGGTGGTACTTTTACTATGTCTGGTGGTGAGATTACTGGTAACAGAGCAACAAACAGTGGTGGAGGCGTAGCTAACTATGGCACTTTTAACTGGCTTGGGGGTGAAATTTTTGGCAATACAGCTGGCACTGATGAAAACGTGTCTGGTCTTTATAATCAAAATGACCCCTAACTCTGTTTGTTAGAGAAAATGTGTTGTTCTTTATAGTTTGTTTGTGTTTTAGGTTGTTTAGGATGGAAATGTAGATGTATTTCTGTTTTGAGTTAATATGGTGTTTGGAGATGTTTGAGTATGGTTAAATTGTTGTATCAGGGGCATGGGAGTCTTCGTTTTACTTTGTGTGATGGTCGTGTGTTGTATGTTGATCCTTTTGCTGGTGAGGGTTATGATAAGCCTGCTGATGTTGTTCTTGTTACGCATGGGCATTATGATCATAATAAGTTGGAGTTGATTACTCAGAAGGTGGGTTGTAAGGTTGTTACAAATAAGGAGGCTTTGGCGGGTGGTAGGCATAATGTTTTTTCTTTTGATGGTATTGAGGTTGAGGCTACGGAGGCTAGTAATCTTTTGCATAATTCCAAGTCTTGTGTTGGGTTTATTGTAACTCTTGATGGTGTTAGGATTTATTGTTCTGGTGATACTTCGAAGACTGTGCAAATGCAAGAGTTTGTTAGGAAAGAGCTTGATTATGCCCTGTTTTGTGGTGATGGCGTATTTAATATGGGTCTTAAGGAAGCTGCAGAGTGTGCAAGGCTTGTGGGTGCAAAACATAACATATTAATTCATGTAAAACCTCATGCGCTTTTTGACTTGTCAAAAGCACAAAAATGGGATGCGCCAAATAAGTTAATTATTCAACCGGGTGAAGAAAGAGAACTATAACCTGTTTTTTCTTTTGTTAATTTTTTTTGATGATGCACGTTAAGTGGTTAAAAGCGTTGTTTGTGTGTGCATAAGTTTGGTGGTTTTGGGTCAGTGTTGTTTGACGATTTCTCACTGCTTTTGGCTCAAAGCCGTCGCCTCACATCATTCCGCATATGTTGATGGGTTTATGGTTAATTTATTGGTTTTGTTTGTTTTGTTTTGTTTGTAGGTGAGAAATTGTGGTGTGGGGCTGTTTTTTGGTTGTTGTTTTTGTTGGTTTTTCGTCATTTGTCGTAGCTAAATCTTTAATTTTGCCTCTGGGTAGTGATTATTTATCGGCGTTTGTGGTGAGGTGAAAAAGAGAATGTTGATGTATCGTGTTGATGAGGATGAAGAGTGGGAAGAAGGTGAGGATGAAGAGTGGGAAGAGGAAGAATGGTAATCTGTTACTGTTGTTTTCTCTTTTGTAATTTTTTCTTTTAATTATTCTTCTTTATATGTTTTGTTTTTTGTGTGTTGTTTGGTTTTGTGGGTTTTTGTGGGTTTGTCGGGTATGTTTATTACTGTCTTTTTGTTTTTTTATTTTTGTTATGACAAGAATTGCTGTTTTGGATCAAGAGCGTTGTAAAGTTAAGAAGTGTAATCAGTTGTGTGTTAGTTTCTGTCCTATGGTGCGTAGTCGTGTTGAGGCTATCCGTGTGGAGGATACTAAGGCTATTATATCTGAGGTGCTCTGTAGTGGGTGTGGTATTTGTGTTAAGAAGTGTCCTTTTAGGGCGATTAGTATAGTTAATTTGCCCGATGAGCTTGATGCTGATTGTAGTCATCGTTTTGGTGAGAATAGTTTTAAACTTTTTAGGTTGCCTATGCCCTCAGCGGGTACTGTTCTTGGTTTGTTAGGGCAAAATGGTATAGGGAAAAGTACTACGTTAAAGGTTTTTTCTGGTGAGGTTAGGCCTAATCTTGGTAGGTTTGATGATCCTCCTGTGTGGAGTGAGGTAATTCAGTATTATCGTGGTTCGAATCTTCAGGATTATTTTCAAAAGTTAAGTGAGAAGAAAATTAGGGTTAGTAGTAAGCCTCAATATGTTGACAAGATTCCTAAAGTGGTTGCGGGTAAAGCGGGTGATTTGTTAGAGAAGGTTGATGAGCGTAACATTCTTGATGGTCTTGCTGATTTGTTGGGTCTTCGTAAGATTTGGGATAGGCCTCTTGAGGTTTTAAGTGGTGGGGAGCTTCAGCGTGTTGCGGTTGCGGCGGCTTTAAGTCGTGAGGCTGATGTTTATCTTTTTGATGAGCCCTCTAGTTATCTTGATGTTAAGCAGCGTCTTGTTGTTGCGCAGGCTATTCGTAGTTTGAAGGAGCAGCAAAAAACTATAATTGTAGCTGAGCATGACTTGGCCATTATTGATTATCTTTCTGATCAGATTTGTGTTTTTTATGGTGAGCCTGGTGTTTACGGTGTTGTTTCTCATGTGCATGGTGTGCGGACGGGGATTAACATTTATTTGCAAGGTTACATACCTGATGAAAACATAAAGTTTCGTAAGGAATCCATAGTTTTTCAAGAGCGTCCCCCTACTGCGGGTACAAATGTTAATGCTCCTCTGTTAAAGTGGGGTGCGTTTGAGAAGACTTTTCAAGATTTTACTCTAAAAGCTGAGCCTGGTGAGATTCGTGGTGGTGAAATAGTTGGTATTTTAGGGCCAAACGGTATTGGTAAAACTACCTTTGTAAAGATTCTCGCAGGTTTAGAAGAAACTGATGATAAACGTAAGTTTGGAGAGTTAACTGTTAGCTATAAACCTCAGTATATATCTCCTGATTACTCTGGTACGGTGCAGGAATTGTTAATGAGTGTGGCTAAGGAGAATTTTGCTTCTTCTTGGTATAAAACTGAAATAGCTCAGCCTTTGCGTCTTCATGCTCTAATGGATAGAAATGTAATGGAGTTAAGTGGTGGGGAGCTTCAAAAAGTTGCAATTGCTGCTTGTCTTAGTCGTAAAACCGATTTATATCTGCTAGATGAGCCTAGTGCTTATTTAGATGTTGATGAGCGTTTGAATATAGCTAAAACTTTGCGACGTGTAGTTGAAGCTCATGGTATTCCAGCGTTTGTGGTTGAACATGATGTTGTAACTCAGGATTTTATTGCTGATCGTTTAATGGTTTTTAATGGTGAATCTGGTGTTTCTGGTACTGCGCAGTCTCCTTCTTATTTGCGTCAGGGTATGAACATGTTTCTTAAAGATATGGATATAACTTTTCGTCGTGACCCAACTACTTTGCGTCCTCGTGTAAATAAGGCGCGTTCTCAAATGGATGAATTCCAAAAGAGTATAGGCGAGTATTATTACACTAAACTTGTAAAGACTGAAGACGACAAAAAGGATGATGTGGTACAAAAGAAAAAATCCATTTAACCTCTTCTTTTTGTTTTCTCTTGTTTTTTGTTATTTTGTTGTGGTTTTGAATCAGGTTGTATTCTTTATCCGAAACATAAAATAAGCTGAGAGCCAAAGTTATAGCGATTTGAGGATATTCGTAGTGTCATCATCTTTCATTGAGGATTTAATTGCGCGTAAAATTTTCAATAGTCGTGGAGAGGAAACCATTGAAGTAGATGTGATAACTTCTTCTGGTTTTGGGCGGGCTTCTGCTCCTGCTGGAAAGAGCTGTGGAAAAGCTGAAGTAATTGGTTATCCCTCAGGTGGTGTTGATGTAGCAGTTAAGAAAGTTGAGGAGCTTGTGGCTCCTGAGCTTGCAGGGTTAAATGCTGATTCTCAGGAAGAAATAGATGCAGCTCTTCATATGATTGATGGTGATAGTCAAAATTTTAAGAATCTTGGTGGGAATGTTGCGTTTGCTATTTCTTTAGCTAATGCTGAGGCGGCTGCTGATTCTCATGGTTTGCTTTTGTTCCAGTTTCTTGGTGGTAATGCTGCTACAAGTTTGCCTTATCCGCTTGGGAATTGTATAAGTGGTGGTCAACATGCGCGTGGGAAAGCTCCTGATATTCAGGAATATTTGGCGCTTCCTTATGGTGCTGAAACTTTTGTTGAAGCTGCATTTGCTAATGCGCAAATTCATAAAAAAATTGGTGATGCTCTAAAAAAGAAGAGTAGTAACTTTAATGGTGGTAAAAGTGATGAGGGTGCTTGGATTGCCAATATTGATGGTATTGCTGCTTTTGATGTTATAGCTAAGGCTTGTGAGGAAGTTGGTAACGAGTTTGAGTTTGCGTGTGGTTTTGGTGTTGATGTTGCTGCTTCTTCTTTGTGGAATGAGCGTGAGGGTAAATATGTTTACGCCAATGAAGGTGTGAAGCGTGATTCAGGTGAGCAGCTTGAGTTCATGAAAGAGTTAATTGAAAAGTATCATCTTTCTTATGTGGAGGATCCTTTTCATGAGGAGGATTTTCAGAGTTTTGCTGAGTTAACTAGTAAAACTAGGAATTGTTTGATTTGTGGGGACGATTTGTTCACAACTAATACTGAAAGGTTAAATAATGGGTTAAGGATTAACGCTGGAAATGCAATAATCATTAAAGTTAACCAGATAGGAACACTGAGCGATGCAGTTCAAACAATCGAGTTTGCTCAGAGGTATGGTTATGATCCTGTGGTGTCTCATAGATCTGGAGATACCTGTGATTGGCATATAGCTCACATAGCTGTAGCCTATAAGTGTCCTATTATTAAGACAGGTGTGGTGGAGGGTACAAGGATTGCAAAGCTCAATGAGCTTATAAGAATTGAGCATTTCCTTGGAGACAGGGCTAAAATGGCAAGTCTAAAAATACAGTAAACAGAGGAATAAAAATTGGCAGAAGACCAAGTTAAAGAAAATCAACCAGTTGATAATCAACCAGAGACTGAAGAAGAACCTCTAACCGCAGATAAAGTAGTAGAGGAAACTATTGCAGAAGAGGAATCAAAAATAGTAGATGAACCAACTGTAGCTGAAGAAGCGCCAACAGTATTTGAGGAAGAAACTGCCGTAGTAGACGAATCGCCTGTGGTAGTTGAACCAACTGTAGCTGAAGAGGCTACTGCTGTAGTGGAAGAATCAAGTGTAGAGGAAGAAACTTTTACAGAAGAGTCTGATGTAGCTGAAGAGGCTGTTGAGGCTGAGTCAGATGATTTTGTTGAGGCTGACATGGATTTCTCTATAGAGGAGCAATCTGCAGATGAAGAAGAGGATGAGGTGAAGGAGAGTCAGCCTGTAGAAGAGTTATTACTTCCAAGAGATACTTTGCTTTCAGCAGGTATTCATATTGGTACTCGCATGAAAACTTTGGATATGGCGCCATTTATTTATCGTGTACGTCCTGATGGTTTGTTTGTTTTAGATGTTAAAAAGGCTGATGATAGGATTAGAACTGCTGCTAAATTCCTTTCAAGATATGAAAATGCAAAGGTTGCTGTTGCAGCAACAAGATTGTATGCTCATGAACCAGTTAAAAAGTTCTGTGAAGTAACTGGTGCAACTCCAATTATTGGACGTTTCATACCTGGCCAACTATCAAATCCTCAATATAGTCATCGTATTGATCCTGAAATTATTGTTGTTTCCGACCCACGTGCAGATGCACAAGCTGTCAAAGAAGCCTCTAAAGTGGGTATACCCATTGTTGCGCTTTGCAGTACTGACAATGAATTTTCAGGCGTCGACTTAGTTATCCCAACAAACAACAAAGGCAGACGTGCTCTTGCGGTAATATTTTGGTTGCTTGCAAGACAAATTCTACGTGAACGTGGTGAAATCGGTATGGATCAAGATCCACAGGTAACCATTGAGGACTTTGAAGCCAAAGTTACTCGTTCCGAGGAGGAGGACACCTAAACGGGTGTCTTCGTTTCGGCGTCCTTTTGTTGCAGGTCAATTTTATGCAGGTAACGCCGAAGCACTTAAGCTTCAAATTGAATCTTGTTTTTTAAATAATCTTGGCCCTAAACAGCTTCCTAAAATTAATTTTCACAGTTATCCTCAAAATGTTATTGGCCTAATCTGCCCTCATGCAGGTTACATGTACTCCGGTATGGTTGCTGCTTCTGGGTTTTTTGAACTTGCCCAAGATGGTCTACCTGAGACTGTAGTTATTTTAGGCCCTAACCATACAGGTTATGGAAGCGGCATATCTTTAATGCGTGAAGGCCTTTGGCAAACACCCCTAGGTAACATACAAATTGACACAAAATTAGCTGACAAAATTCTCTCTAAAACCGATTTAATAGATGTTGACAAAACCGCTCATCGGTTTGAGCACTCAATTGAAGTACAATTACCCTTTCTCCAATATCTTTTTGGTGACAAATTTAAACTGGTTCCCATTTGCTTCTTAATGCAAGATTACCCCTCAGCCATAGAAGTGGGCAACGCTTTAATTGAAGCATTATCAGGTCATAACGCTATTGTCGTAGCCTCTTCTGATATGACTCATTATGAATCTGCTAAACAAGCCAAAAAGAAAGACCTTTCTGCTTTAGATGCCATAACTGCTTTAGACACTCACCGTTTTTATGAAACTATTGAAACCCAAAACATCACTATATGTGGTTATGCTCCCATAGCTGCTTTAATTACTTACGCTAAAGGCCTAAATGCAAAAACAAAATTGCTTAGTTACCATAACAGTGGAGACGTGTCAGGTGATTATTCAAATGTTGTAGGTTATGCCTCACTGCTGTTCCATAGATAAAAAAAAGTTGTGTTAAAATTTTTGTAGGCGTTAGTACGTTGGAAGTTTTATGGTTGGTTATGATAACATTATTAAGTGAAGGATTATATCGTATAATCCTAAGTGGTTTAGTGTTGTTGATCTGTTGTTGTTTTGTTCGTTTGGGGGTTAGTTTATAATGGAATCGTCTGCTGTTCGTAGGAAAACTCTTGTTGCTAGGGAAGATTTAGTGAATCGTGTAGCTGAGATTGCAAAGGGTCAGGGTTGTAGTTTATTTGAGTTAGTTAATGATCTTTTTCGTTTAGCTATAGTTTCAGATAAGTTGAATTTTAGTTTACGGCAGGTAGTTGTAGATCGTAAAGTTGTTGAGGTTGCTAAAAGTTCTGGGTTTGTTTTGGGTTTAGAGCGTTTGTGGTATGAAATGGCTGATTTAGCTTATAAGAAGGATAAGCGTGGTGCTCTTAAGAGTTGGTTTGATTCTGGTGTTTGGTTTGGTTCTCGTTATGCTACTAGCGGTAATTCTTCTTCTTTTGATCAGTTTAAGTCTGATTTGATTGCTTTTACTTGGAATGCTCCTGAGTTTGAATTTAATTTGGTAAAGAATACGGTGTTTGTGAAGGTAACGAGTCCTCGTTTTACTGAGGCTTATACTTTTCTTTTTTCTTCTTTTATAGTTGGTGCTTTAGATAGTTTTGGTTATCAGCTTATAAGTGAAGAAGTTTCTAGAGGTATTATTCGTTTAGAGGCTCAGCGGAGTGTTGTGGAATAATGGTGCAGCGTAAAGATAAGCGGTTAGTTTACGTTAATTATGATCTTCTTGAGGAGGTTGCTAAAGCCTCTAGGAATCGTGGTGAGACGATTACCAAGTTTTTGGAGGAATCTTTGGTTCAAGCTTTAAAGGTTACCAAGGCGGGGTATGATTTAAAGCAGCTTGGAGACTTTTTTGAGGTTTTGTATGCTCAAAGGATTCTGGGTGGTGTTTTTGTTCCTTTAGAGGTTCTGAATTTTTTAACTAATACTGCCTTAAAAGATGATAAAACCTCTCTTGCAAAGGTATGGTTTGAAAATGGAACTTGGCATGGCAGGTATCTAAAAGAACGTTTTGGTGACCCTGTAAAGTCTTTGGGAACTTTTTTAGAAGTTAGCCGCTGGGATTTAAGTGAAGTTGAAGTAAAACGTGTTGGTACTACTATTCGTGTGCGCTGTATTTCCGCTGTTCTCTCTGAAGAGGCCACTCACTTACTATCACAATTCATAGAAGGCATAATGCAAGGCTTTGACTGCAAACTCCAAAAATGCGACCTCTTGAAAGGCATGATAGTTATGGAATTTACCCACTAACCTTTTCATGTTCTATTTTTCTTGTAGTTAACGAATTTATATAATTGGGGTTGTCATTCTTATGAAGGGTAGCGGCTGTTAAAATTGCTATCAAAAACATCTTGTTGCTTAGGAATTGTTACTAAATAAAGTCCACAGAACGTATTTAGTGTCACGTATAATTTATGGGCTTTACCGCAATAACTGTTAACATCATTCAATAACACTTCCTTACACATAATTGGAAGCGGTTCAAAGTTTTGAATCCAAATATCTTTCAGTACAAGATTGATGAAGTCGAAAACATGCTCCACTGTCGCGATCCTAAATATGGTTTTTTAACCTACAGATGTTTTGAATGTAATGCCGCTAAAACTGTTCCTTTGGCGTGTAAAAGTCGAATTTATCCTTTTTGCTTCACACAATAAAAAAAAATTATTTTTTGATAAATATATACTTTATTTTTATATTATTTGGTAGTGTGAAGAGTAATGCTATTGTATTGGGGGGGGTGTCTTTTATGTCCCACTTGGTGATTTCGTGGCATTCTGCTCTGGTGTTGCATTCTATGTGGCTTCGATCTACTGGGTGTGTAATTTCTTTATTGTTTACATAGACGTGACGTAGTGTGTATCCGGTTTCGAAGAGGTTATTTAACTGGTCACATAGGTTTTGAAAGTCTGGGTGGGTTTTCATCATGTTATCTCCTTTGTTTGGTTTTGTTCTTTGTCCATGACTTTTTTTGCGGCGATTTCTTTGTCTTCAGATTTGAGGGTTTTTCTACCAGCATGCAATGCGTAGTCTAAAGCGTCTTTAGCAATTTTAACACCAATATTTTCAAGCGTGAAAGCTAACTCTTTAACAGCATCTTCGCCAACACGTTCTGCACCTGACTTTAAACATATACGGTGCATCGCAGACAACGAAACTTTAGATTCAACCATAAAACAACACCATACTGGTATGATTCACGTCTTTGTAGCAATATTTAACCTTTATTACCGCAAAACACCTTTAAACGTGTCAATTTTTATTGTTGGTCACTGTAGAAGAGCAAAAAATGCTCCACTCGTCTCTCATTTATTGCCACAGGCGTGTATGTGAAAAGTGTCCAACCATATGTTTCGAATTGTTTAATTTTTTCTTCTATTTTCTTTGATACTTCTTTTTCTAACTCA
>WREZ01000037.1 GCA_009779045.1 Candidatus Bathycorpusculum sp.
ATTGTATTATTTGCGTTATGTGCTATAGCAGTTTTTACTATTTCAATATTTGTTTGGAACACAATAAACTCTCAACAAATTGAAAGTAACTTTGGTGAGTTGTCAATTGTTAGAAATTTTAATACCCCCCAGGAAGAGCGTGCGCTTACAGTGGCTGAATCAGTGGTGGACTATGCAACTATCACAGGGGAGAAACGTTTTAACATACAAGGCTCGGAAGACTACAAAAACATAGGGACATACATTTCATATCCCTACGTCAACTTTATTGACCAAGAAGTTCTAAACTATTATCAAGAAAGATATAACTACCAACTAAAACAAACAAGCCCAAAGGGTGTAACACTAAACTATATGGCAAACGTTACTCAACTTGCCCATGTCCGCATCACCAATGACGAAAGAACTCTAATCTTCTATGACGCAGACAAATCGATACCGTGGACACCCACTAATTTCAGGTGGTCATCAGCAGCAGATATACATGTTTTTTATAAGAACCAAATGGAATACCAGAAGTTAAAATCAGATGATGTTGATTTGACATTTTTTAACTGCTATGTTATAGAAATGAAATGTCAATATCATGAATACTACGCACCATTAGCTGCGTTCTGGGCTGAGTCTCAACAAATAGTTATACTTGACCAGAATTTAACACCCATATTGATTTGCATATACAACATACCACAAGTAGTTACATAATATATCTACTTTTTAAAAGCCAGGGTTACTTAATCCTACAGATAACAGATCGATGGATAACACGCAACTCCGCCATTAACCCACACAATAAAATAGGTTTAAAACAAAAAGAAAAAGCTGTTAGGCTTTCGGAATGTCTTTGAAGATCCAACTCATATCTGGACCGTTACGTTTTTCTGTAACACGTTCAGCTAAAGCGTGACAAATTAAAGGCAAAGCAATTGTTGCATCACAGTAACAGACAGCACGTGTACCGGATTGGCTATTGATTTTACCCCAACTTATAGCTTCTTCAAGGGTACAACCACTTAGGCCACCCCATTGTGGAGAGTCAGTTGTAATTTGGATAGCATACTTGTGTGGATAATAGTATTCTTGCAAACTTTTACGCAAACCACCTTGTCTACCTTGGACACCTTTATCCTCAGTCATTGGACTAACAGAAATAGCAATTAATTGTGTAAAATCTTTTGGAACCCCACCACCAACGTAGACTACACCAACATCTTTAGTTTTAGTACCAATCTGAATGAATTGATCAAATTCTTTAACACTATCAATATGAACATTATGTCCCTGATTTTTAGCTAAAAGAAAAGTTTCACCATATGCACTATCAACCATAGCAGGACTAAAAATAGGCACATTATGTTTTGCAGCTACAGCAGTTATCGCAGGAATATTTTTTGCATCAAGATATTTACCTAAACCATTCAAAAACTCTGCAGAAGTATATTGATAATCTTCACTACAAGTCATAACATAATCAGTTACGATCTCTTCCATCTTTCGATAATCAGTCTCTTTCCCATAAACATCATAATAACGATTAACATCATCAGACAAAAGCTGCTCATCATTTACCATATGATTACCCTGCCAATAACCAAAACCCATAGCATCAACAATATCCTCTGAAACATTAGCACCTGTTGACACCAAAACATCAATAAACCGATTTTCAATAAGCCAATTAATAATTGTCCATTGACCTGCGGTGCTCATTGAACCAGCAAACCCTAGAGCAATTACTATATCTTTTTCTTTTAACATATTTTCCCATATATCAACAGCTTCACCTAATTTACGACCTTGATATGCAGTTCTGCCCATTTCTTTTAGCAATTGCGAAATTGGTTTCTGTTTTTCAACTTTAATCGGTTCAAGCTTTTTTTGGAAGTAAGAATCATTACTCATCAATATGCACCAACTTGTTACATTACCGCCTAATATTTGAAATTTATCATCAATAATGATGATAACAATGTACATTTCAACCCATAAACAACAGACAACAAATAATAATTAACAAATCCGCGCAATAAACTGACAAAACCAAAAGAACACAAAAACAACCTAAAAGAATATCTAAAGACTTGTCAGAACAAATATAGAGAAAATAGAAGAAACACACCTACATGTACATTGCTTTTTTGTATTTATAGCCCTAAAAATATTTTTTGTTATTGAATAGATTTGCTATATGACAAGAGTGTTACATACGTTCGGGTGCGACCACACCGATAAGTGATAATGCGTTGTTTAATACAATTCGTATAGTGTCAGTTAGGGCTAATCGTGCGCTACTAAGGTCAGGGGTTTCAGCTTTTATAACGGGCAAAGCATTATAGAAGGCGTTAAATTTGTCGGCAAGGCCGTTTGCATAGTCGGCTATTGCAGCAGGTTTTAGATATTCGGCTGCTTCTATGAACATGTCAGGAAAGCTTGCGAGTTGTAGGATGAGTTCGTGTTCGAGTTTTTCAGCTAGTTTATTGTATGCAGGTGTGGGTTGTGGGGTGTCTGTTGCTTTTCGTATGATGCTACAGGCTCTTGCGTGTGTGTATTGTACATATGGGGCGCTGTTGGTTTCGAAGTTGAGCACACGGTCCCAAGTGAATAAGACTTGTTTTCCTGGGTCTATGTCTATGAGTGCGTATCGGACGGCGCCGATACCTACGAATTGGGCTATGTTGCGTTTTTCTTCTTCGCTAAACATGGGAGAGCGTTTACATACTTCTTGGTAGGCCCGTTCTATTGCTTCATCGAGAACTTGGTCAAATGTAATATAGTGTCCACGGCGGCTACTCATTTTGTATCCAGGTAATGCAACAAGATTGTATGCGAAATGTGTAAAGTTGTCTGCTTCCTTACTGTAACCTAAAGCGTATAGAGCCAGTTTAAGTTGTAATTGTGCTAAAGATTGTTCCATACCAATTACGTTTATGACTTTTTCTGAACGTTGAAATTTCCATATGCTGTAGGCAACATCTCGTGTTGTGTAAAGAGTTGTGCCATCAGCACGCATGAGAGTTAAGGGAGGAATTTCATTGTTTTCTTTTATACCTAGTTTAGATTTAAGTTGAAGAGTGTTAGCAGCTTTATCAGCGTTAAATGCCCAAACATTATTTTCAAAATACAAAAAGGGAGAGGTTTTGAGTTTAGTTAGGGCTTCTGTGACTTGGCCATTCCAGACAAAGTCGCTTTCCCAATCCCATGAGGTATAGGTTACAGATACACGGTTTTGGGTTTGGCGAAAACCGTCAAGACATAATTCACTAACTTCACGTATAAGCTGTTTAGCTGTGAGTTCACCGTCTTCATATCGACGGTTTAATCGGTTAATTTCTTCTTCAGGATTTTCATCTTCACTAATTTTAGCTGCCAGTTCTTCGAAGAGAACAGGATGCTTTTCTTTTAATTCAACAGCTATAGAAAACCACTCAGCAAGGTCTTCATTAATCTTGGTTATGTTATCTGTTGTTTGGGGGTGCTGTGTTGCTTTGTCTTTTGCTTTTTTAAGTCTGTTAATTTCAACTATACAACATGTTACAGTGTAAATTTGTCCTACAAACAAGTCGGGTTTCTCTGTGGGCTTTGGTTTACCCAGTTTCTGATAACCATAAGCAACTACGCTAGATTGGCGCCCGACATCATCAATGTAGTAATGTGTTGAAACGTCGTGCCCACGCAGTTTAAGTATACCTGCAAGAGTATCACCTATTATAGGATTTCTAGCTTGCCCAATATGAATAGGGTGCAGAGGGTTAACACTTGTATGTTCAACAATAATTTTTGCAGGATTTTCAGTTTTTATAAAACCATAACTTTTGTCTTTATCTTTAATAGATTCCAAGGTTAACTGTGAAAATTTAGAAAAGTTTACATAAAAATTAATGTACCCTGCACCTGCAGTAGAAACTTTTTCAATTAAAGTAAACTGTGACTTATCAATAGCCTCAACAAGTTGTTCAGCTACCACAAGAGGTTTCACACCTAGTTTTTTTGCCAACTCAAAACTAAGTGAAGAGGCAAGCTGTCCTAACTCAAGAAGAGGAGTCTTATTTAGATTAATAGTAGATAACGAAATGTTTGAAAAAGTTTTTGTTATTGCTTGCGCTAACGCGGCGCGACATTCTTGACGAAATAAATCAAACGGGTTTTCATACGTCAAAGTTTTTTTCTCCATACAGCGCGTAACTCTGTTTATAGCATTTACATTTTAAATGCAAAACAGATACTTATCTGTCTATGGCAAAGAACCATAAAAACAATATTTAAAACGTAGAATAAAAGAAAAGATTATTTGTGTTGTTTTTCTAGCGCTTTCTTGTTTAAGTTTTGTAGTTTTTCAGTGATTTTTTGCGTACGCTGCTCTGAAGCGGCAAGTAGAGGTTTCCAGTCTTTATTTTTTATTTGTAATGCTAGTTTTTCTGTTACATCAGACAAGTTCTCTATGGCATTGTTGAAACGTTTATCAGCTTCTTCGTCAGAGTGCACAATTTCTAGAGCATTCTCGGGACAAATTTCAACACATTTTGGTTCTCCGTCACAAAGGTTGCAAGCAATAGCTTTGCCAGTGACAGTGTGAATGGTTATTCCACCACGTGGACACGCTTGAACACACCAGTCACATCCCTTACATTTCTTTTCATCAATAATCAACAGATGATTTGTTTCTGATTGTATAATTGCTTTTTCAGGACATGATTTCACACATTTTGCATCATCACAACCACGACATGACAAAGCAAAATTAAACACAGGCGCCATACGAACAACACGAATCCTCGAACAAATAGGATTCCAAACTTGCTCACCTTTCTCCACAGTACAAGCGAACTCACAAAGACCACAACCAATACATTTACTTGGGTCAACTGAAACAAAGGCCCTTCCAAATTTAGCAAACTGCATACTAGTAACCAACTTTACAGATTATCAAAATATCATTTGCGACCTTAACATTTAACCCTTCCTAAAAAACAAAGAAAAGAGTTCCCACTTATAGAGATAAAATAGTGACAAAACAATTTTCATAAGACAAAAAATGACAAAAACCACAATATTTCTCTAAGAGAAAAAGTAAAAAGGTAAAACATAAAAAAATTACAAACTCTAAATGTGAACACTCAAATTTTCACTGGCCAACCGTTCTTCTCAATTAAGGTTTTTGCTTTTTTCTGCTGGTTGCCATCAATTGCTATTGCATGCAGCAAGTCGTTTTTTATAACACTGCTAAATCCTTTGATATGCTTTATTTCCTCAAGCAGTAGAGCATCATCTGTTTCAAGTACTGTTAGAGAGTGTATTTTAACTCGTCCAATTTTCAGTTGCCAATCATCAAGAGATCGAACTACATTATCGGGAAGCGGCTTATCGTTTGCTTTTTGCAAATCTTTTTTTATTTTTTGTGGAGTTATGTTGTTATCATGTGCTCGAATTACAGACGGAAAATCAAGTTTGTAAATTGCAGCGTTCCCATCAACAGAAATTTTAGTCAAGAATTTACTAAAATAAGTTTCATGCTCTATACGACATTTAAGGCCTGAAATAATAACAGAGTAGTCGGGCAATACAATCAATTGCCCTTGATCATTTAATGGGCTCACGGTTTTAGTGGGTCGATATTTATCAGTTAAACCAAAAACCCATGCACCTAACTTTGTAATACGAAAACCCGCAATTCCAACACAGAAATCATCATTTGCATATCTTATACGGGCAACATTCTCAGTATAGGCAATATCAACTAGACCCATTGCAGACAAAAATGACAAAATAAGTCGTATAATCTGAGCTTCACATTCATCCCAGTCTGGCTTGTAGAAACCGTAATAATAATTATTAAATTTGTAACCCTTTACGATCACATCGCCATAAAATAAACGTCTAAAGAAGGGTCCACAAAACAGTCTTGCATAGTTGTTGAAGTCTTCAAATTTTAAGAATTTTTCGACAGGACATTTTTTCAGTAGATCTATAATTGTTTTTCTACACTCGGACCAATTAATCTGCCAGTAGCCTTCACGGAATGCAACGTAGGTTATGTAACGAATTTCAGAGATCGCGTTTTTTGTAATATAGTCGTTAAACAAATGCTTCGCTAACTCGTGCGGCTGCCCAGATAATAAATTAGACACTTCTTTACCTGGACAAACAAAACCTTCCTTGTCAATGTCAAGTAAACCTGAATTAGTGGCTAATATAAAAAGAGGCTGGGCAACTTTAAAGTCGTTACTGCGTTTAGCCTCTTTTGGAGAACAAAAACAACCATCTTTATCACACACCTCTTCAAAACCCATTAGCTCAGATAGTTTTGCAAGTTTTGCAGGAGTAAGATCAAGTGTGGTAGATTTTACTTTCAAACGTTCACTAGTAGCAAGTTTAACAATTGTTGCAAAATCACTAACTTGATTTTCTCGACATATTATGTAATCAGTTTTCGCTGGAATATATTCAACGCATTCAAACTTTATCGGTCCTACAAGGTTTTTTAAAAAATCAAAAACATAGGAGGGCATATCTCCGCCGGGAAATAGCAACACTGTTTGTGTATTAGGAATATTCCAGGTTAAAAGATGAAGAAACTTTAAACGCGTATAATCAAAGGGGGAGGTTATGTTTTTTTTATAACCATTAGAGGTTACATATTCCAGTTTAAGGTTATGCTTTTTAGCATATATAAGAGTTGTAGGAAGATATTCACCGCCACATTGCAATATATACTTTAGGAAATCTTGCTCACACTCAGAGAGACCATTCCAAATATTTATGAGGTTTTGTTTATTAGCATAAAACGCAGAAAGATTCTGCACTACATCTTTTTTTGTGACAAGTGTTTTGTTATTAAAAACACGTTTATGCAAAGCAGCCAAACCGGTTCCTTCAACACAGCCAGGCGCCGTGTCCATAGGACAATTATTTAAATAATCCACAAGTTCTGCTATCTCAGACATTTATCACACTACCTCATCTGTAATTTTATAAGGATACCCCTGTTCAGTTAGGAACAATTGGCGATGCATTGAAAATTCTTCTTCTTTCGTATCACGTGAGACAAGAGTATAGAAGTAGGCTTTGTTTTCACCTTTTTTAGGACGAAGAATACGCCCAAGACGCTGAGCCTCTTCCTGCCTCGAACCAAAACTGCCACTAACTTCAATAGCTACATTTGCATCCGGCAAATCTATTGCAAAATTCGCAACTTTTGACACCACAAGAATTGAAAAATCTCCATTCTTAAAACGACTATATAACACCTCACGATCTGTATTGTCTGTTTTACCGGTAATAATCGGCACAGAGAGTTTCTTAGCAATAAATTCAAGCTGCTCAAGATAGACCCCAATAATCAAAATATGCGCCCCCTCATGTTTAGCAATCAACTTGTGAATTAATGCAAGTTTATCAGGGTTTTCCGCTGCAATACGAAACTTTTCACGCTTAGACGCAACAGCATAAGGCATTTTTAAGTCATCAGGCATTGGAATTCGTATTTCAAAACACTCTGCCTGCGCAATCCAACCCTGCCCCTCAAGCACTTTCCAAGCCATTTCATGACGCTTTGGACCAATCAGAGCAAATACATCACTTTCATGACCATCTTCACGTACAAGAGTCGCAGTTAAACCAAGCCGACGCTTTGCCTGCAATTCAGCAGTTACACGAAAAACTGGCGCAGGAAGAATATGCACCTCATCATAAATAATAAAACCCCAATTACGCTCAGAAAAAATTTTAAAATGCTTTTGCTCCCCAACACTATTCTTCGCACTAATAATTTGATACGTCGAAACCGTCACAGGCTTTACATCTTTCTTCTCGCCACTGTACTCACCAATCAAATCAGGACTAATATTTGTCTTATGAACTAACTCACTAATCCACTGCCTAACAGCCGTAATTGAAGTTGTAAGAATCAACGTTTCCGTCTGCAACCTAGCCATAACCTCAAGCCCAACAATAGTTTTCCCCGCACCACAAGGCAAAACCACAACACCATGATCACCCCTACCACCCGCACGAAAAGCACTAACAGCATCTAACTGATAATCACGAGACTGAAAAACATCACGCCGCAAATCAAAAACTAATTCCCCACCTACCACATAACCCGCCAAATCCTCAGGCGGAAACTGGATATTCATAAGAGCCTGTTTTATATGCCCCCGAAACATAGCATCTATTTTAACTCTATTACCCTGCGGAACATCAACAAAAAACTTGAAAACAGACTTTTCAGCACAAAGCTGCGCCATAATAAACTGGTCATCAGTCTCAAGAAACAAATCACCCTGCTCCCTAAGAATCCGCACCTTACCATAACGATCACTAATTTGTGTTAAACGCGCAATAACCGTTTCAGATATCGGATATTTACTATATTTTTCAAGAGACACCAAAATATCCGCACTTTTCACCCCAACACTTGCCGCATTCCAAAGAGAAATCGGAGTCAACTTATACGTATGAACATACTCAGGAGATTTCACCATTTCAGCAAATGCCGAAAGCTCATCACGAGCAGATTCATATGACTCATTATTCGTTTCAAGTAACAACGTCATATCACTCTGGACAATAAGCGGTTTGTAGAGATCATCAGTCATTTTTCAGATACACTCACACACATTTGAGTAAAACCAACCGGCACGAGATCACCACCTTTTCACAACGCCGAGAGGTTACTAAATAACAACAATAATGTTGCGAATTCTTATATTCTTTGTTAAACATACTCAAAAAAACACTGTACAAAAACCGTTATTTTTGAACACCAAGTTTTTTGCAGCTCAGGACAACTTAAATCTGTTTACAACAAAGCTTTCAAACTAACACTCATTTTTGAATTAACAATGTGATAAAATTTCGTGATAAACACTTTATTTGGTTGCTTTAACGTTTAAGTGGAAACACC
>WREZ01000038.1 GCA_009779045.1 Candidatus Bathycorpusculum sp.
CACACTAACCCAAAAACAATCAACACACTAAACACAATACCAAACCACCACACCACACACAAATAAACTTTACACACACAACACCCAAAAACCCACTACAACAAACACACACATAAAAAAAAGAAACCCAAACACCCAAAAAACACAAAAACATACAAAACCCCAAGTGTTGAACCACAAACAAACACATAAACAACCACACACACAACGCCAGATAATGTAACACAAAATAATCCATAGAGAAAAAGTCAGACATAGAAGTAAACCCATAAACAAGACGAAAACATAACTAAATTGAGCTACAATGAAAAAATTACCAACAACACTTCAACCATTCTATCACGAAAAAAATGTAACACATGAATGCAAATTCCCAGACGAATTTTACATCGACTTTGGGCGTGGACACTATTACAGTATAGACGCATTAGACGCTACAAAATTAACAGAATTAATCAAAAAATACGATACATTACAAATAGTATACAACAATCACCCAACAGCACAAACATACTTTCTAGAAGTTGACGAAATAGAGGCAGACAGCGATGAGGATGTTGTAGAGTTTGAAAAACAATTAGACCTATGCTTTATACGCGAAACTATTGTCACAACAGAAAAAGGAAAACACATAGAAGACATATTTATGCTAGACTTAGACGGAAATATTGGACCATGCGTAAACTGCGTATTCTCCCGCGGAACATACCTAAACAAAGAATGCGAAGAATGCAAAGTAACAGGCACAAACTACAAACCAAAAACAAAATAAAAACAAACAAAAATGTTACTTTAAGGTTAAGTCAAATACAAAACAGCACATAAACATGTTAAAAACGCTTTTAAACTCTAAAACATAAATAACTGCAAGGGAAAAACGTGGAAAAATCCAAAATAGTATTCATATGTTCAATAATATGTTTAATATCAGCATGCATATCCACCGTATCTGTCGGTGTACAATACTTTTTTCACAATACAGACAACACACACATACACTATTACACCCCAATAATGTGCTTCTGCTGTTTTGCAGCACTCTACACAATAAGCAAAAGAACAAAACTACAAGAAAAAGAAGAAAAACAGACAGAAACATAAAACACGTCAACATAAAAAACAATGAGGAAACACTATGAAACAGAGAACACTTAGACTTACACCGGAAGAACTAATACGCACACTCCAAGGCAAGTCAACACAAATTAACTACCCCACAGACATGGAATTAATTGACATAAAATATGACGCATTCACTAAACAAGTAATAGCAGTCATTAGAAGCGACACCTTCGAAAACACTCCAGAAGGCACACCACACCCTGAAATCACATACGAAACAACAACAGCAATACCACCCCAGATACAAACACTACCACTAACACCTGCTACTGCAATAATAACAGATACCACCACCACCACCACACCAAAACCCCCCATAACCACTCAAACCACCACTACCACACCCATAACACAACAAAAATCGCTAATTCAAACATTAACAACAACACCCAGTCAACCAACCACGTCAACTACCAGTATAGGTACAGGAGTTAAAACTTTAAGCACTAAACCTGAAACAAACATAGACACAGGCGGGTTTGAAGATGAATTCACAAAAGAACAACGTAAATTACTCAAATTTACCGCCACAGACGAATACGTTATTGTTAAACCAATTCAATTCCTAAAAACCGAATGGGAAGACATAAACGACACGGTAAAAAGCATAGGCGGCAAATGGGTAAAAGGCGCAACCATAGATTACTGGGCCATTCCTAAAAAATTAAAACAAGAAGAATAAACAACAAAAAATAGACCCCGCTAAAAAGTAAACAGGTGTTTTCTAAACAAAAAAGTTTAGAGTTTGGAATGCTATGCCACCTATTATTAGTGCTGTGCAAATGTTTGCTATGGAGATTAGGGTAGCTGTTTTCCAGCCGAATTCTTTTCCAAGTGTGGCCATTGTTGAAACACATGGAATATAGAGCATAGCTACTAAGGCCATTATAACTAATTGTATGGAAGTGAAACCTACAAGTAGGTTTGTGGTACCAAGTATTGCGGTTGCGCCTAAAATGATTAATTCTTTGCGAACGGCACCAAGGAGTAGTAGTATGCCGGCGAAAGCGGGTAGGCCTAGCCATATGACTGTTATGGGGTAGAAGGCGTTACTTATAGGGGTTAGTATGTCGTAGAAGTATAGGAGTTGTATGAGGGCGCTGCCAATTATGTATATTGGGAAAACTAGGTATATTATGGATTTTGTGCGGGTCCAGGTTTGTTTTAGGGCAATTTTTAGGGAGGGACGTTTAAAGCTGCTCATTTCCATGATTAGTCCTGTGGATTTTCCTGGAACGGCTTTCATAGCTATTTTGCCCATAGCAAAAATTATAGCAAGATTAACAACATAAAGAAGCAGCGCCCAGTGTATACCTACGAATAGGCCAACCATGCCAAAGAGCACTATGGTTCTAGCAGAACAGGGAGCGAAGGTTATAGCAAAAGCAGCTAGGAGGCGTTCGCGTCGGGTTTCCATGATTTTGCAGCTATGAATAGCAGGAACACTGCAACCATAGCCGAGAATTATGGGAATTAAGGCTTTGCCGTGTAAACCGATTTTGTGCATTGCACTATCCATCATAAAGGCTACGCGGGTTAATAGACCAGAGTCTTCAATAAATGCTAAGAGCAAATAGAAGGGTATAACAAAGGGAATTATAAGTGTTAGACCTGCTTCAAAACCGCCCCAGACACCGTTAAGAATAATACTCAAAAATGGAGCAGACGTAGACAATAGGGGGTTAATAGGGTTGATATAGTTTAGTCCTTGGGATATAAAATTGGAGAGGGTGTTGCCTATAAAAAAGGTCCAAAGAAGCAAACCGCCTATGACAGCAAAGGCTGTTATGTAACCAAATATACGGTGTGTAGAAAACCAGTCTAATTTGTCGGTGAAGGGATGCCAAATTTCATCTTGCTGCAATGAAGAGACTACAATGGAATTGGATAGGGCATATCGTTCAGAGGCTATTATAGTGAAACACTTTTCTTGGCAGTGTTTTTCAAATTCTGCGGCTATAAACCTTGACTGGGCTATAACACTTGGAGATTTTTCATTTACCATTTTAGCAATTTCGGTGTCGCCCTCAAGAAGTTTTATAGCTACCCACCGAGAGGGATAACCTAAATTGAGATTTTCTTTTTCAATTAGATTCTGCAGTTTGCTTATTTGCTCTTCTAAATCTTTTCTATATCTTAAAAGATTAGATTTAGGCTTATTTGTCGCAAGGTTTACAGCTTCTTTAACAGCCTCATATATACCCTCACCACGGGTAGCTGTAGCAAAAACCACGGGAACAC
This sequence comes from Candidatus Bathycorpusculum sp., assembly GCA_009779045.1. Classification (GTDB taxonomy): domain Archaea; phylum Thermoproteota; class Bathyarchaeia; order Bathyarchaeales; family Bathycorpusculaceae; genus Bathycorpusculum; species Bathycorpusculum terrae. The sequence continues at coordinate 3,364 of WREZ01000038.1, forward strand.
CTAACAGCTTAGATAAGTGATCTTTATCTATAATTATACCCTTATTTTTTGCAATATCTACTTGATTTAAAACCAAAACAAGAGGTGCATTCATTTCTAAGAGCTGTAAAGTAAAAAAAAGATTACGCTCTAAAACAGAGGCATCAACCACATTTATAACAGCGTTAGGATGTTCTAAGGCAACATAGTCACGAGAAACAATTTCCTCCATAGAAAACGTTGAAAAAGAGTAAATACCGGGCAAATCTATAACTTTAATATTATAACCTTCAAAAAACAAAAGACCCTCAGCACGATCAACAGTTTTCCCTGGCCAATTACCAATTATCTGATTAGACCCCGTTAACTGATTAAAAATAACACTTTTACCCACATTAGCATTCCCCGCAAGAGCAAAAGTAAACTGTTTACCAGTATCATCATTATTGTTTTTAGCAGATTTTTTTGTAACATCAGATGTAGGGGTTTTATTTTTTTGATCAATATTAGGGGTGGGGGTGGTCACGTGTTTTCTTTTCCTCATGTTATAGGTGGTGGGTGTTGTGTTTAGTTTGTTATTTCTACAAATACGTTGCAGGCTATGTTTTGTCCTATGGCTAGTTTGGAGCTGCGGACGGATATTTCTACAGGGCCGTCTAGGGGGGCTACTTTGATAACTTGGATTTGGGTTCCAGGGGTTAGGCCCATGTCTAAGAGGCGTTGGAGTACTTTATGTTCGCCTCGGATGAAGCTGATTTTTCCGTAGGTACCGTTTTTTAGGTCTTTTATGGAGACGAGGTTTTTGTCGCGTTTTCCTACTTGTTCTAAGCCTTTTTTGTGTAGTTGGACGCATTCTTCGCAGTTTGAGAAGGGTAAATCGCAGGCGGGTATGGTTTTGCCGTCGTCTGGGCAGGTGTCGGGGTGGTTTAAGAGGCGGCAGAGGGATTCTTCTGCTTCGTCGGATAGGGTGTGTTCCATTTGGCAGGCTTCTTGATGTACTTTGTCGTTGCCTATGCGAAGTACATTTGATAGGAAGCTTTCAAGGAGTCGGTGTTTTCGGGTTACTTTTTGAGCTTCTTTTAGGCCTTTTTCGGTTAGGGTGCTGCCGTGGTAGGGGGAGTATTTTATGTAGCCTTCTTCGGATAGTTTTTTTAGCATTTCTGTTACACTAGCGGGGGTTACGTCAAGTTTTTGGGAAATGTCTGTTGTGTTTACTATGCCTTCTTCGTTTTTGGATAGACTGTAAATGGTTTTTAGGTAGTCTTGAGCTGATTTTTGCATATTGTCACATAACACCATTTTTAGGTGTACCTAAATTATAGTTAAGAACACATATAAAGTTTAGGCTAACCTAAAAAAAACAAAAACAACCCAAACAAACAACCACAAAACATGCCAGTAACGGCTAAATACTGCAAACCAATCGTTTGTAAATAACAAACGTGAAAACACATGAAAGACCTGCAAAACATAGTCCTAGATTTAATAGAAGCAACAAAAAAACACGAACAATACCGCAATAAAGAATGCATAAACATGATAGCAAGCGAAGGCACCAAATCCCCCGCCGTATGCCAAATGCTCGACATATCACATGACCTATCCACACGCTACGCCGAAGGAGACAACAACACAGAAGGACACGTAAAAAAACGATACTACCAAGGCCAAAAATACAGCAGCCAAATAGAAGACCACACAACAGACGCCATAAAAAGCCTATTTCACACCACATGGGCAGACATAAGACTAATCTCAGGCACACACGCAAACACAGCAACCTTCAAAGGCTTAGCAACAGCATCAAAAAACAACAAAATGATAGTAACCCCCCTAAGCTGCGGCGCCCACATAAGCCATGACTACACAGGACTATCAGGCAGCATCCTATGCCTAAGCAACATAAACCACGTTTACAACATTAACGAATTCAACATAGACACAGACAAAACCGCCCACGTAATCCGCGCCACAAAACCAGGCATAGTAACCTTCGGCGGCAGCCTATTTCTCTTCCCACACCCCATAAAAGAACTAAAAGAAACCTGCAACGAAGTAGGCGCATACATAGCCTACGACGCAGCACACGTACTAGGCCTAATCGCAGGCGGACAATTCCAAGACCCCCTAAGAGAAGGCGCAGACTTTATCACTGCATCCACACACAAAACCTTCCCCGGCCCACAAGGCGGCGTAATCATGGGCATACCCGACACACCAACCAAAGAAAAAGCTGTACGAAAAATCCAACACGCCGTATTCCCACTAACCGCTTCAAGCACACACCTTGGCAGATTACCCGCCTTAGGCATAGCATGCCTTGAAATGAAACTTTTCGGCCAAGAATTAGCCACCCAAATTGTTAAAAACGCCCAAACAGCAGGCCAATACCTATACGAAAACGACGTCAAAGTAGTAGCAGAACATAAAGGCTTCACAAAATCACACCAAATAGCCCTAGACATAAAAACATACGGAGGCGGCAACAAAATCGCCCAAGACCTCGAAGACGCAAACATCATCTTAAACAAAAACTTACTACCCTATGATGATCAAAACGATAAAGAAAACCCCACAGGCCTACGTGTTGGCTTCCAAGACGTAACACGCCACGGTATGAAAGAAGGCGACATAAAACACCTCTGCGACTTAATGATGGATATAATTAAAGGTAAACGCACTCCAGAACAAGTCAAAATAGACGTTATGGCGCTTAAAAAAGAATTCAGCCAAGTAAAATATGGCTTCCAAAGCGTCGAAGAAGCCCTAAAATACATCAAATCATAAATAACATCTCAAACACAGGATAACTACTACAGAAGGCGGTTAGGGTGGTCTGCAGTAGATGTGTAGCTCTTCTTTTTTTGTGATCAAATAGATGTTGTTTTTTTGTCCCAAAGATTATTAATTAGTGTTGAAATGTTTTTCGTGTTGAAGGTTTATGGATTTAGTTTACGTTCTTGTGCCTGTTGTGTTGGTTGGTTTTTTGGTTTTGTTTGTTTTGTTGCCGCGATATGGCCCTCATTATACTTCGCGTTTGGTTTGTCCTAGTTGTCGTAAGGGTTTTAATTTTCATTGGGTCCCCGGGGCAACATTGACTTCGTTGCGGTATGGTAACAGGCGACGTTTGAAGTGTCCTTATTGTAGACAAGTTAACACTTTTGATGTTGCATCTACAAGGGTTAGTCAGCCTAAGGTTAGGCAGAAAGTTTGAGTTATTGTTTAGAAACTTTATTAGTTATAGGTACTATTAGTTTTTGTTAACTATTATGGAGACTCTTGCTGTGAAAGTACTCTTAAATGATGGTTTAGAGGCGCAGGGCCTAAAAGTTTTTCATGACGCTGGAATAGAAACAGATACAAGGAAACGTGACTTGAATGGATTACTCTCTGAGATAGGAGAGTTTGACGCGTTAGTTGTTAGAAGTGCTACAAAAGTTACGCGTGAGATTATTGAAGCGGGTGCTAAGGGTAATCTTAAAATTATCGGTAGAGCAGGGGTTGGTTATGATAATATTGATGCGGTAGCTGCTTCTGAGTATGGTGTTGTGGTAAAGATTGCTCCTTTTGGAAGTACTAATGCTGTGGCAGAGTTAGCTATTGACTTAATGTTAAGTATTTCGCGTAATACGGCGCAGGCGCATCATTCGCTTAAAAATGGGGTTTGGATAAAAAAGAAGTTTGAAGGCACAGAGCTTGCACATAAAACGTTAGGCATTATTGGTTGTGGCAGAATTGGTCAAAAGCTTGCTCAAATAGCTAAACGTGGCTTTGACATGGAAGTTATAGGCTATGATCTATTTCCCATTCAAGAGAGCGGAATTAAGTATGTGAATGATAAAGAGGAAGTTTTCAAAACTGCAGATTATATTAGCATTCATACCGGCGGTAAAGATATTATCATAGGTGAAAAAGAGCTAGCTCAAATGAAGCCTAAAGTGTTTATTATAAACACGTCTCGAGGTAACAATATTGACCAAGTAGCGCTCTATAACGCTTTAAAAGATAAGAAAATTGGCGGTTACGCAACAGATGTCTATAAAGAGGAGCCTAAAACAGAAGGCGACCCCTTTAATGATCAATTAAAAGAGTTAGACAACGTAGTATTAAGCAGTCATCTTGGTGCATCAACTGTTGAATCTCAAGTAGAGACCTCCGCCGAAATTGCACGAGTCCTCTCTAACTATCTTAAAAGCGGAGACTTTACAAACGCTGTTAACGCAAGCGAAAACATTACCGTAGAAGAAAAACCCATATTTACACTCTTCATACACCACAAAGACGTCCCCGGCGTATTTGCAAACATAGACAAAGTCTTAGCTGACAACAACATAAACATCCGCGCTAACTATAGCCGCCAAATAAGCAACGGCCACGCCATAAGCGTATATGTACTACACCAAAAAGTAACACCAGACATCATAGCACAACTAAAAACAACACCAAACGTCTGCAACGTCAAATACTAACAAAAAACCCACTCTTCTTTAATTTTTATTTCATAAACAACAAAATAACAACAACCAATTTTAACCAAAATAATACGCCCTGCTTTGATTTGAAATTAGCATTCTAAAAAAAGGTTGTACCGTTAAAGTTTTTAGAGCCGAACGTGTTTATTGATTAGTTAGGGTTTTTTTGAGGGTTGGTATGATTTCTGCTTGGTTGCTGTTTATGCCGTTCCATTTTATTTTGTAGTTAAGTTGGTCTAATATGTTGGTTATGTCGTTTACGCCTTCGGTTTCAATTAGGGTGGTTGCTTGGCTTAGGGTTATTTTTCCTTTTTGTTGTATAGTATTGGCTAGTGTGTTGGATATTTGTTGGAGTTTTTCTTTGCTTATTAAACCGTTAGATATGGGTATGTAATCAGGAGGGGGGTTAGTGGTTAATACTTCTTGTACGGCTTCTATGGTAAGTCCTATGCGTTGGGCAAATTCATCATAGTGTAGTATGGGTTCTGTGAATGTGATGTTCATGTCTTTTAGAAGCTGGATTTGTTTTGTTTTGATTTCTTGGAATTCTTTATGGAGGTATTGTAGTATGGGTGCCAAGGGGATTTTGTCTTTGTAGTAGATAAAGTGTAGTTGAGGTCGTTTTTCTATGGTGGCGAGTTTTTCGCAGGCTAAGGTTTCGCGGACGGCTATTATCATTTTTGTGTTTACTTGTTTTAGTTTTTCTATTTTGCGTTGTAGATATTCTTCAGTCCAAAATCCGACGATTTCTAAATAGATTTTGAGACCTGCTTTTTCTATGGAGAAGTCAGGTATGAGAACCGTGTTGCCTGTTAAAACGGGTTCAGGTTCACGTTTAAGAAACCATCCCGAGTTTACCGCGCTAAATTGGCGGGCAAAATTTTCTTCATCAGAGCTATCATAAGTTACTGTTGACGTGCTAGGGGTGGTGGGTGTGGGTAGTAAGGTGTTGTGTTTGGTGTTGTTTATTTCAAAATTGCATATTTCGTTAGTGTATCGCCAGAGTATTTTGGCGTTTAGGGTCCATGTTTGGTTGGCCATAATTATAGGTAGTAATTTTGCTATGTTAATGCCA
>WREZ01000039.1 GCA_009779045.1 Candidatus Bathycorpusculum sp.
TAAGTAAGTTTTTGGTTTATTGTGCCTTTGGTGTAGGGTATGTATTCTCGGATTTGTTCTATGGAGGTTTTGCCTAGTTTTTCTTTGTCTTCTTTGGAGAGTTTTAGCATGAGGGTTTTTAGGATCATTGTTAGTAGGTCTTTGCCTTGGTAGTCTCCGGGGACAATTACTACGTAGGATTTAGCTTTTGCTCGTACAGCATCCACTGAGCCGCCGATAAAGCAGGCATGGTTATCGGTTATTTCTACGCCTATAGCTGTTTTAAGGGGGGTGTTGCGTATCCAGTTACGTTTACCAACCACAAAAAAGGCGCCATGCGGAACAGACTCACCAGATGGGCCACTGGTGCTTAGTTGATCAACGTTTACCCAATAAATATCGACAGAACCAACGTTTTCACGCCAAGCCCTACAAAACGCTGCTGCGTATTCACCTGCTTCTTTTAGGGCTTGATCGGTAATTTCTCTACCATCTGCTTTAACTACCACAAAAGGTGAACCGGTGATTTCAGCGTGAAACACCACATCTTCTTGTCGCGTGTATTTTTTAATTAAAATTTCGTTAGTTACAACATCTTTACCGGCAACCACCAAAAACCCATCTGAAGTGGTGAAGTATCGAAACTTTTCATACCAATCTTTAGTTTCAATTTTACGTTTAGCCATAGCCTCTAGCATCTCTGCAGGTTTAAGACTGCGAATATGCTCTGCCTCCGTTAAATCGCGCTCAATTTTAGCGAGTTTACGTTTAGAATCCTCAAGCGCTGCAACAGTAGCTGTAGATTTTTGTTTAGCCCGTTTCCCACGTTCATAATACTCATTAGCATTATCAAAAATCGACAAACGCAAATTCAAACCAAAACGCAAATCATCAACAAAAAAGTTAACAACCAAATTTTTAGCATCAACCCCCTCAACATAAACCTCAGGAGATATACCAGCCTTCTTATCTGCTAAAACCTGTGCAAAAATACTACTCCACTCAGCCCCACGCTGATTTGCAACAACAAGCTTACTTAAAAACGCTTCAAACTCGTTAAAATGAGCATAAATAACATTACCAATCACTTTATCACGCTCAGACTTAGCTATCTCACCTGCAAGAGCCGCCTCTTGATCAGCAATCATACGCTTAAGCCGCTTCTGCTCAGACTGTAACTGATCAACTTCAACACTTGCTAAAGCCTTCTCAACAGTTTTAACCTTTAAAAAAAACTCATCAAGAGCCTCACTAAACGTTCCAAAAACTCTAAACACACAACCCTCATTACGACGCAAAACAAAAGGTGTTACATCTAAATAAGCCACCTCACCATCACCATCAGTATCAGAATCAACAATAATATGAGGGGCAAATTTGCCTTCAAATAAACTTGAAAACAACGACTGCAAAACATCAAATACCCCTGCAACGTCATCAGGAACTAAATTTTTACAAAGAATAGTTTTTTCTACACCTGATCGAAGCAAAACCTCTTCAGCATAAGTACCACCAAGACCCACAGAACGAGCTAACACACGAACCACTTCAACATCACCAGAAGCCTCAAGCACCACCTGCAGATCTGACATAGAAAGTGTTAACGGATTTTTACCAGTTGCAGGAGGAAACTGGAATTTTTCTCCACGTAAAATGTTACGATCACGCATTCTTTTAAAAGACATCGCCTGAATAATTACATCATCAGGATTAATCATAATTAAATTACCCTCACCAAATAACTCCACAGCAAGCCGCAACAAACCAGTTTTTGTTCTAAAACCCAAAACCACAATACGTTCAAACTCGTACTGCTCAATACTATCAAACCAAGAATCTCTTAAATAATGACGCAACATCATACAAAACGCTGGAGGCTCAGCAGGGCTCTCTTCAGCGTAAATTGTTGAATGAATTCTACGACCAGACTCAACTACCAAACGTATAGGCGGCATATTAGACTTATGAAGTTTAAACACTATGGTTTTTTGGTCAAACTGATAAATATTATTCACCCGCGAATCAAGAACCAAAGCTTTTAGCTCCTTTACTACAGCAGCAACATCGAAACTGGTAAACTCATTTTTAGGCAACCAAATCACCATTAGCTAAAACATATCAACATAACTTACAAAATAAAGCTTAGCAACAAAACATTAGGAATACTTCATCCAACACTACAAAAACACATAAAACTCAAAACACACCGTTAACAACTAAAAACAAACAGACAAAAGAAAACAAGAGTAAAAGGTAAATGGGTTTTCTTATAGAGAAATCATTTATAAAAGACACCTTTTATAATGATAGCTGATTCAAAGCAAGAGGAAAAAAGAGAATGAAGCCTACCACAATAATTTACTGGCTAAGAATGATACTGGGAATAACAACAGGAATAATATGCGCCTTTTTATCAAACTTTCTAATAGTTTACGGCATGGAAGGAATAAGCGTTCTACTTTACTCAATATCGTTGGCATTGTTAATCTATTTAATAACATTACGTTTGTTTAAAATAAAATTCCAAAACCAAGTTGAAACACCATCAAAAATAACAATGACAGGTATAGGCATATACTTCTTTGCTTGGTTAGCCTTCTATATACTATTCTACACCATAAGCTACATGAACACGGCTGTACCATTATAAATCGTTTTATAATTTTTACTCTTTCTCAGCTACATCTTCAACAACAGATGTTTCAACAAGGGTTTCAGAAGAAACCGCTTTCTTTTTTGCCTTAGCTAAACCTTTACCATCGCTAAAAAAATTAGCAATAGTCACTTGACTCTTATCATTACGAACAGTCTCAACGACATCTTCATCAGTCTTAGCTTTTGGACTATTTGCACTTACAGGAGCAGGGATATTCATACGAGTTAAAATACGCATACAATCAGCCCAAGCAGAAAAGTAACCACGATCAAAATCGCCATGAAGCCCGCTGCGCATGTTGTCCAAAAATTCTCGTCTATAAGTATGGAGGTTCACTTTATCACTTAAATCTATATTTGAAAAGAATGCATAACTATCGTTAGCATTTTTTCTTGATAAGTACATTCCGTATAATGCACGGAAATAACCTCTGTTCCACTCAGTTTTTTGCAGCTTCTGTTTTACTCTTTCCAGTTCACGTTCAGCTTCAGCATATTGCTTACTAACTAGTAACTGGAAATAGCGCGTTACTAACGCTTGAGGTATAGGCATATTTAACGACCACGAGACTTAGTTGCTTTCTCTTCTTCAGAGACATCTTCTATACCGTTTTCGGTTACTTTAAGTATTTCCTCTCCTTCAGGTAAATAAGGACTTGAAACAAGCCGTGCAATACGTATGGGACCATGAGAAGCACGTCGTAAATAAATGCGTGTTTGGCTAGTGTGACCAACAATGTTACCGCCTATGGGGTGAATAGCATCACCAAAAAATTGGTCAGGTTTTGCCATGACTTGATTTGTTACAACTGCAACAGCGTTAAATGCGCGGGCTAAAGCGGTGAGTTTGTGCATATGTTTGTTTAGCCTTTGTTGGCGACTTGCGAGCATTTCTCGACCCATGTATTCACTACGAAAATGTGCTGTTAGTGAGTCAACGATGATCAGTTTGATGTTGTTTGCTTTGATTATTTCATCAGCATTTTCTAGTAGAAACATTTGATGATCAGAGGTGTAGGCTTCAGCATATATTATGTTTTTTACGACTTCTTCAGGGTTGAGTCCTAGGTGATTGGACATTTGAACGATGCGTTCGAGTCGAAAAGTGTTTTCTGTATCAATGTATAATACGCCACCGTTAAGTCCGCCTTGTTCAATGGGAAGTTGGACATTTACGCATAATTGGTGGCAAATTTGGCTTTTGCCGCAGCCATATTCGCCGTAGAATTCAGTTATTGTTTGAGTCTCTAAACCACCGTCAACAATTTTGTCAAGAGCTTTGCTTCCTGTAGTTAATCTAGCTACGCTTTGACGTTGCTTTAGTAGTTGGTCAGCACGGATAAAGGATACACCAATTGATGTTCGTGCAGCTTGTATAACTTGTGCTGCTTTTTTTTCGCTTACGCCTACTGGTTCGAGTTCTCGTATTGTTGCCATTGCGAGAGATTCTACTGTGTGGTATCCTAGTTCTCTGAGTTTTTGAGCGGTTGCAGGTCCAACACCGGGGAGGTCTTCTATATATTCATATTTTTCTGTTGTTTCAATTTCTTGTGGTTTATCTGAGTCGTCAGACATTAGTTTCACACTTTATGATGATGTACCGTCAGATCTATTTAAAATAAGCGAAAAAAAGACCATTGTAACTAGTGGAGGGGTAAGTTAAAGTGAAAATGAAGATATGGAATATTGTGAAGATAAAGCCTTAAAGCTGCAGAGTGTATTTTAGGGTGTTGAGGAGTATTCATGAAGATTATTTCAGGTCCAGCTTCAATAGAGCTATCTAAAAACGTTTCAAGCATTACTGGCTATCAGAATGTTCCTGTTGTGTCTAAGGTTTTTCCAGATGGTGAGTCATATGTTCGGGTGGATGGTGATATTTCAGGTGATGATGTTGCTATTGTTCAGACTACGTGTCCACCATTACAGGATGGTAAACTTTTTCAGTTGGCTTTTATGGCTGATGTGGCTAAGTGTATGGGGGCAGGTAAAGTTATAGCTGTGGTTCCGTATTTTGCGTATGCTAGGCAGGATAAGGTGTTTCTTTCAGGTGAGGGTATAAGTGTTGGAACTATTGCACGTATGTTAGGAGCTTCAGGGATAGATGAGTTATTAACGGTTAACATTCATTCAGCGCATGTTTTATCAGAGTTTCCTTTTTCATCAAGAACTGTTAGTGCGATTTCTCTTTTAGCTGAGTATTTTGTGGAGAGAGGTTATAAAAACGCGTTTGCTCTTGCGCCGGATAAGGGTGCAATGTATATTGCTAAGGAGGCACAGCAGGTTTTAGGTGGTGATGTGGGGTATTTGAGTAAAATTCGTGATCGTTATACTGGTCAGACTATTCAATCAGCTGAAGGATTAAATGTAGAAGGGCAGACTGTTGTAATTTTTGATGATATAATTAGTACAGGTGGTACTATTGTTGGTGCAGCAAAAATTTTAAAAGAGTGCGGTGCGAAGCATGTTTTTACTGCGTGTGTTCATCCCTTGCTTATTGGTGATGCATCAGAACGTATTTTGAATGCAGGTGTGGAGGACATCATTGGAACAGATAGTGTTCCGGGGCCATACAGTAAAGTTAGTTTAGCACCTCTTATAAGTAAACATCTTAAAGGCGTCAGTTAAGTGGTTAAGCTTTTCTTTTTGCTTTCAGGTGAGAATCCAACTTTACCTACATCGGAAGCTAAGGCGATTTTAGAAACAGAAGGCTACAGCTATGAAACAGTTGGATTAATGGACCAGGTTCTACGTTTAGAAGCGTCAATTGAAAGTGTTAAAGCTGTGCCGGTTAGAGCTGCGTTTACACGGCTTTGCGCGTTGGAATTATTTGTTTCAGAAGCAAACTATACAGACATATCCAAAGCTGTTGAGGCGACAGATTTTAAAAGTGTTCTCAAAGCGGGTGAGAGCTTTGTTGTTAGGATAAATCGGATAAAAAATTATGCTGACCAAACCATAAACACTATGGATTTAGAGGTTAAATTAGGGCGTCAAATGCTCAATCAAACCCCTGAGGCTAAGGTAAACCTCAAACAGCCGGATAAAACCTTCATTGGTATAATTACGGATGAAAAACTTATTTTTGGCTTAAAACTTACAGAAATTAGTAGTAAAACTTTTTCTGAGCGTCGGCCACGTAAAAAACCGTTTTTTCATCCGTCAGCAATGCCGTCTAAGCTTGCAAGATGCATGATAAATTTAGCTCATGCTAAAACGGAGGGAACAATGCTTGACCCGTTTTGTGGGACAGGAAGCTCTTTAATTGAAGCCACGTATGTTGGGTGCTATGCTTTAGGAGTAGATGCTGCAAAACGGATGGTTGTAGGATGCAGGAAAAATTTGCGGTTTTTTAACATTAACGCTGAAGGGCTAGTTTTAGCTGATGCACGTAAACTTCCCTTTTTTAAAGTAGACTGCATAGTAACTGATCCGCCATATGGACGTTCCGCAAGCACTCTTAAGTCAACTACAAAAGAACTAGTACATGATGTGTTAACAACGGCTTACGATCTCTTATCAGAAGGCCACAGGATATGTATTGCATCCCCTAAAACGTTAAACATTAGTGCCATTGGCATATCAATAGGGTTTAAACATGTTGAGTCCCATTTTGCCTATGTACACAGTACCCTAACAAGGGAAGTTGCAGTATTTGAAAAGAAAAGGCAGGAGAATAAAATTTGAGTATGAGGCTTATCTTTCTGGGAACAAGCGCTGCAGTACCAACACTAAAACGTAGTTTACCTGCCACGATACTACAGAGTTCAATGGAGCAATGGATATTTGACTGTGGAGAAAACACCCAACGCCAAATGATGACCGCAAAAATTAGCTTTCATAAAAAAACTAAAATATTTCTCAGCCACCTACACGGCGACCACATTTTAGGTTTACCAGGTTTATTACAAACTATGGCTTTAATGGATAGAAAAAATCCTCTCCAAGTTTATGGACCCATAGGACTTAGAGAGTTTCTATTTTGTTGCCAACAAATACTCAACTTTGAGTTAACATATAAAGTTGAAATTTATGAAATTGTAAAACCAGGAGTCATTGTTGAAGAAGAAGGATATATCGTAGAAGCTGCTAAGGCAAATCATACCGTTGAGAGTTATAGTTATGTTTTTGAAGAAAAACCGCATCCGGGCGAGTTTTTCCCTGAAAAAGCCCTCGCGTTTGGTTTACCTGAGGGGGAATTGTGGTCTAAACTTCAAAAAGGAGAAAACATAACCCTGCCTGACGGCCGACTGGTAAAGTCAGAGGAGGTTATGGGTCCAAACCGTCCAGGGAGAAAAATTGTTTTCACAGGAGACACTATGCCCTTTGAGGCGTTTGCAGATTTTGCTAAAGGTGCCGACGTAATTATTCATGACTGCACTTTAGATGATGCATTAGCAACAAAAGCAAAAGTTAACGGGCATTCAACACCCTCACAAGCAGCAAACCAAGCTAAAGCAGCAAATGCAAAATTACTTGTATTAACACATATTAGTGCAAGATATCCCTATTCAGAGCTATTATTAGAACAAGCAAAGAAAGTTTTTGAGAACACCAAAATAGCAGAAGATTTTTTGGTAATGGAATTACCGCTTAAAGAGGCTAATTCAATAATACCCTAAGTTTTTGTAAACTCTCAGATACATGATCACAAGACTCAACAACCACACGGTGACTGTAATTTATTTTCTTTAGAGTTTTAGCAAACCAGTCATAATCAAGGGTACCATAACCAACGCCTAAGTGATCATCATTAACACCATTGTTATCACTTGCATGTATGTGTACAATTTTATCAGCAAACTGATCAAAAAAGGGCTGGATTTGGTTTTCAAGATGAGCATGTCCAATATCTAACACAATGCCTATGGGTAAATTGGTTTCCTTGTAGAATTTATGGAAGTCTTCAGGACTATTCATTGTAAACCAGTATTTAGCGGGTAAATTTTCTATAGCTATATTTACGCCGAGTTGTTCAGCTTCATCGTAAAGTTCCTGTATGCTTTGGAGATTTTGCTTCCATTCAGCACCAGAATAAAATTGAGATATACCAGTTTTAGCCCCTGGATGTAAAACCCATAATTTAGCATCTAAATCATGAGCACGATAAAGAGACTTAGTAAGACGCTTTAAAGCAGCGGCAAGAATTATCCGAGAAGGAGAGGCGATATTTATATCAGCAAACGGCGCATGCACAGTGTATTCTAAATCATAACTTTTCGCAGCCTCTCTAAGTAAATTAACACGATTCTTATTTAACTCATGAGCACCATCATCCAAAAATTCAATATACTGCGTACCCTCATCACCCAACCGTTTAACCACACGATTAAATGACTCACCCAAATTATAAAGCATCGAAACACCAATTTTAACGTTAGACATACAACATAACCTTTTAATCGAGTTCCAAATAAGAAACTAACGGATTAATTAACTTTTTAATAGACTAAACAAAAGGTTTATCGAACCATATTTTTTCTATTACGTTCTCTTTTATAGAAGGATTTTATAATTACATCAGTATTTAATGTATGAACGGGATGTAAATTGGCTACGTTAAAGAAGCTTCAGAGTAAGGAGATTATTAAGACCGCTGTTGTGGTAAGTTTGATTCCGATACTTTTAGCGGGTTTTTGGTTTGGGCTTCCGGCGGCGTTAAATACGAAAATGTTTCCAGTGTTTACGGTTATAAGTGGTAGCATGTGTATTCCTCAGGGTGAGTGTGATACTTTTTCACATGCATTTGAGAAGACTCTGCATATTGGTGACTTGATTGTTATTCAAGGGGTAAATGCAAGAGATTTAAAGACGGAGTATCCGAATAGTGACATAATAGTTTTTCGTAATCCTAAAATAGCTGCAAATGATGCTCATGCGAATATTGTTCATCGTATTATTGATGTAGTTGAAGTTGACGGAACACTTTATTTCCACACTAAAGGGGATGGGAATGGGTATCCAAATGTTTGGCCTCAAATTCCCACAGCGTATAATAGGGATTTTTGGCAGTCGCCAGATGACCCAAATGGCACGTATAATGGTGCAATATCTGAAGAGTATGTTTACGGTAAAGTTGTAATGCGTATACCCTGGTTAGGTACATTAGCAATACTTTCTCAACAATATAGTGTCATACCAATTATTCTAGGTGTACTTATAATTTTGTTGGTAGTATTTGAATTCATATTGCCATTTATGAAGAAAAAAACCGATGTAAAACAAGCAACAA
>WREZ01000040.1 GCA_009779045.1 Candidatus Bathycorpusculum sp.
CATAGGTTTTTCACCAACAACAATAATCCAAGCCAAAAATGGACACGCCACTATCCACAACCAAAAAACAAATGAAAAAATCCAACAAAAAACCACTGACCCCATCAAACTGATCCAAGAAACACTAAAACCAAAAACAGTCCACAACAACAAATTCCGATTCATAGGAGGCGCGGTAGGCTACATTTCATATGACGCTATACAATACTGGGAAAAACTGCCTCTAACTAAAAATGACATAAACTTCCCTGACATTGAAATGGGCATCTACGATGACGGCTTCATATTTGACCATACTCAACAATTAGCTTTTTACTATTACCAAGAAGAAAATAGATTATCCCAAGTTGAAAACATACTCAAAAAACCATTCACCCCTGAAAAACTAGAGATTTCTGAACCAAAAGTTAACATTTCAAAAAACCATTTTGAGCAAGCTGTCAAAAAAGCCAAAGAATACATATCTGCAGGCGACATTTTTCAAGTAGTCCTATCAAAACGATACCAATTCCAAACTAAAGGATCACTCATCCCTTTCTACCAAACCCTACGTAATATTAACCCTTCACCATATATGTACTACTATAAAGCAGGCGACCACCAAATTGTCGGTTCCAGTCCTGAAATGCTAGTTCGCGTCAACAATCGTATAGTTGAAACCTTTCCAATTGCAGGAACCACTCAAGTAACACAAGATCCAATAGAAAATAACCGTTTAGCACACAAATTACTATCAGACCCTAAAGAGTGCGCTGAACACGTCATGCTTGTGGATTTAGCTCGAAATGACGTGGGAAAAATTTCTAAATTTGGAAGTGTACAGGTACCCGAATTCATGAAAGTACACCAATATAGCCATGTACAGCATATTGTATCTCAAGTTGTGGGTGAACTACGTGATGATCTAGACAGTTTTGATGCTTTGCGTTCAGTTTTTCCAGCAGGTACCGTATCAGGGGCGCCAAAAGTTAGGGCTATGGAGATTATTAACGAGTTAGAGCCATCGCAACGTGGACCTTACGCTGGCGCAGTGGGTTATTTTTCATATAATGGTAACGCGGATTTTGCAATCACTATTAGAACACTTTTTGCCAATAAAAACCAAGCTTATGTGCAAGCAGGCGCAGGTATTGTTGCAGATTCAAATCCTGAACGTGAATGGGTTGAGATTGAAAATAAGGCTAAAGCTTTAATGAGCTCTCTTGAAGTTTCGGGTGGTCTTTGAAATGAAAGTTTTAGTTATTGACAACTATGATTCATTTGTCTACAATCTTGTGCAGTATATCGGCGAAATGGGTGCAGAAACTATAGTTTATCGAAATGATCAAATCAGTTTACAGGAGCTCATTGCACTTAAACCTGATAGAATAATTCTTTCGCCGGGTCCAGGCACTCCAACTGATGAAAAATCTTTTGGTGTTTGCAAAGCAATCCTACAAACCCTCAGCCACAGTATCCCTACTCTTGGTGTTTGTTTGGGCCATCAGGGAATAATTCACACTTACGGTGGCAAAGTAGTTCGTGCTAAAAAACTCATGCATGGCAAAAACTGCACTGTTAAACATGATTATACATCCCTTTTTGCAGGTGTACACAACCCTTTCTTAGCCACGCGGTATCATTCTCTTGCAGGTGAGCGTGCTTCAATTCCTAAGTGTCTACAAATTACTGCAGAGGCTGAGGATGATGGAGAAATCATGGCGGTACGTCATGTCAAATACCCCATTTTTGGGGTTCAGTTTCACCCTGAGTCTATTCTGTGTCAGGACGGTAAAACAATTATTACAAATTTCCTTAAAAGTGAACACCCATGATACAGAACTGTATTCAAAAACTCATAGAAGGTATGCATCTCTCACCTAATGAATCCACGCAAATAATGAACGAAATCATAACAGGAAAAACAACAAATGCCCAAACAGGTGCACTTCTAACAGCGTTACGCATTAAGGGTGAATCAACTGAAGAACTTATCGCCTTTGCCAATGTAATGAAAAATCAATGTTTACAAATTAAACCCCGTGTACAGAGTAGACTTGTGGACACTTGCGGTACAGGTGGTGATAGAATTAAAACTTTTAATGTGAGTACTGCAGCGGCATTTGTAATTGCAGGTGCCGGTATTCCTGTTGCTAAACATGGAAATCGTGCCGCAACAAGCAAAAGTGGTAGTGCCGATGTGCTTGAGAAACTGGGGGTAAATTTAACAATGACACCTCAAACTGTACAAGACTCAATTGAAAAAGTGGGCATCGGCTTTATGTTTGCGCCAGCCTTCCATCCTGCCATGCAATTTGCATCTCAATCACGTAAAGAGATAGGAATACGCACAGTTTTTAACTTGTTAGGACCACTAACTAATCCTGCAAACGCTGAAGGACAATTACTTGGCGTTTATGACTTAAAACTCACTTTATCTTTGGCTAACGTGCTTAATGATCTTGGCTGCAGAGAGGCTATGGTTGTTCATGGTTTAGATGGGTTAGATGAAATTTCAACTGTAGGTAAAACTTGTATTGCACATTTAAAGCATGGTCAAATTCATAAATCAATTGTTAGACCAGAATTTTTTGGTGTAAAGCAAACAAAAGCGTCTGATTTAAAAGTTTCAACTGTTGATGAAAGCGCCAAAACCATTCAAACAATATTAACAAGTAGAAATCTAAAGAATCCTAAAACAGAGCTGGTTTTAGTTAATAGCGCTGCAGGCATTATTGTAGGCGGTAAAGCGGATGATTTCACAGAAGCTATGCAAATTGCTAAGGACTCTATCTTAAGTGGTGCAGCTTATAGTAAATTAAAAGAGTTAGTTAGTGTTTCTGGGGGCAGTTTACAGAATCTTGAGGAGTTGGAAACCCAGTATGAGTGATTTCTATGATACCTTAGGCTTTAATGCACAAGTAACCATTAGCAGTGGTTACTATGACTCGTTTAAACCTGCGCCAAGCAGCAGCAGGTGTTTAAGCCTTAAACAAGCAATCCTTGAATGTAATAAAAATCCTGTAATAGCTGAAGTCAAGATAGCCTCACCCACGCTTGGAATTATACGAGAAAATAAAAACTTGATCGAAATTGCTAAAGCCATGGAACGAGGGGGCGCAACGGCAATATCAGTACTAACAGAGCCAAAATACTTCAAAGGTTCAATAAATACGCTCTCAAAGGTTCGCAGAGCTGTGAAACTTCCCATATTAATGAAAGACATAATCTTAAGTTCGACCCAAATTGATGCTGCAGTCAATATTGGCGCGGATGTTGTACTTTTGATTAAAACACTCTATGATCGAGGATACGGTGAGATAGAACTGGGTAACATGATAGAGTATGCACATGAAAAAGGTCTTGAGGTTTTGCTTGAAGTTCACACCGAGACAGAGTTTAAAGCTGCCAAAAAAACAAAGGCTGACATGATTGGTATAAATAACCGAAACCTTGCCGATCTAAAAATAGATTTAAACAATACTAAAAAAATTCTTAAAACAAACAATTTTGAACGTTTAGTTGTCGTAAGCGAAAGTGGTATTAACACATTAGCAGATTTGCAGTTTTTAAACCAAGCAGGTGTGTCTGCTTTCCTTATTGGCTCAAGCATAATGTTAGCAGAAAATGTTGAAGAAAAAGTTAGGGAGTTTGTAAACGCATGAAAATAAGTAGTTATCCCAAGAACGGAAAATTTGGAAAATTTGGCGGCAAATTTGTTCCAGAAATATTAATGGAAGCAGTCAATGAACTTGAAGAAGCATATAACCAAACTAAAAAAGACCCAAGTTTTCAAAAACAGTTGAATTATTATTTAGCGGATTTTGTTGGCAGACCTACACCGCTTTATTTTGCAGAAAATTTGACACGTAATTTGGGTGGTGCTAAAATTTATTTAAAACGTGAAGATTTAGCACATGGTGGAGCACACAAAATCAACAACACTCTTGGACAAGCGTTGCTTGCAAAACGTATGGGTAAAACTCGTGTTATAGCTGAGACAGGTGCAGGACAACACGGTGTAGCTACTGCAATTGCTTGCGCCGCTTTAGGTTTAGACGCTGAAGTGTACATGGGCACAGAAGACTGTGAACGCCAAAAACTAAACGTGTTTCGCATGAAACTCTTAAACGCCAAAGTACACTCAGTGGATTCAGGTTCAAAAACGCTCAAAGACTCTATTAATGAGGCTTTTCGTGACTGGGTAACTAATCTTAAATCAACTTATTACCTTATAGGTTCAACTATGGGGCCTCACCCGTACCCTATGATTGTTAGAGATTTCCAAAGTGTCATAGGCAAAGAAGTTAAACAGCAATTCAAAGAAAAAGAAAAACGTTTACCTGATGCATTAGTGGCTTGTGTGGGTGGCGGAAGCAATGCCATGGGCACCTTTTACCCCTTTGAAGATGACTTTGAAGTCAAACTTTATGGTGTAGAAGCGGCAGGCGATGGTATAGAAACGGGTAGACATGCTGCAACTCTTTCAGAAGGTCATGAAGGAGTCTTCCATGGTATGTACACGTATCTGCTACAAGATGATAACGGGCAAATAAGCAACACCACAAGCATCTCTGCAGGTCTTGACTACCCCGGTGTTGGACCAGAACACGCCTTCCTTAAAACCCTTAAACGAGCAAATTACGTTTCAGCCACAGATAAAGAAGCCGTGGATGCCTTTTTGTTACTATGCAAAACTGAAGGCATACTGCCCGCTTTAGAATCATCCCATGCACTTGCACACGCAATAAAATTGGCCCCACAAATGAGCAAAAACCAATCTATCGTAGTCACTTTATCTGGACGGGGTGACAAGGATGTGGAAACCATAGCAGATTTTATAGGAGCAAAAATATGAACACCATAAAACAAGTCTTCGAAAATAATTACAATAACAAAAAGGGCTGCCTCATAGGTTACATCACCGCCGGAGATCCCACACCTGACCTGACCCCAAAAATCACTGACGCATTAATACGCGGTGGAGTAGATATCCTTGAATTAGGTTTACCATTCTCTGACCCCATTGCGGATGGCCCAACAATACAAGCAGCCAGCTTACGCGCACTAAACGCAGGCACCACACCCATGAAAGTATTAGAAATCACAAAGAAAATCAAAACAAAACACGACATACCCATAGTCATAATGACTTACTACAATCCAATATTCCACTTTGGACTTGACAAATTTCTAGCAACCGCCAAAACCCATGGTGTTAACGGATTTATTGTACCTGATTTACCCATTGAAGAAGCCGCAGACTTTAAAAAGGCAGCAAACACTTGTGATTTAGATACAATTTTTCTTGCAGCACCATCCACATCAGAAGAACGCCTAACAAAAATTGCAGATGCCTCATCAGGTTTTCTGTATCTAGTTTCACACTTCGGCGTTACTGGCACAAAGTCTAAAATAGAAAACTCAACACTACAACTAATACAGCACGTTAAACCTTTCATAGCTAAAAAAGTTCCATTAGCCGTAGGTTTTGGCATTTCTCAACCCGAACATGTCCAACAAGTAATCAAAGCAGGTGCAGATGCCGCAATTGTAGGTAGCGCATTTATCAACATAATCCAAAAAAACACCAACAACATTACAGATATGCTAAATGAACTTGAGGCAACCGCCAGAGCATTAAAAACAGCAATAAATTTTGAAGAATAGAGGTTACTGTGAAAGTTTAATGATCTTCTACTTTTTAGAGTATTGCAATGATTTTAAGCAGTTAGGCGGGTTTATTATCTCCATAAAGTCCAAGTTGTGTGTTTCACATTTAACATCTTAACATTATCCTTATGGGTCAAGTGAAAAACTATGGAAGTCGTGAACGATACTGTAGAAAAAATTCGCAATCTCGAAGTTAAAGGTGCAAGAAACGCTGCAATCGCAGCTATAAAAGCTCTCCAAATACTCATTCAGCAAACGACCGCAGAAAACAAATCACAGCTACTAACAGAGATCACACAAGCGTACCAGCTCCTTTTTAATGCACGCAAAACTGAACCTTTAATAAGAAACGCCCTTCACTACTTGACCCAACAAGTCCAGCAAAGTAACATTCAAAACGTTCCGGACCTATGTGCAATACTATGTATGAGCGCTGATAATTTTCTTAGAGAACTTGATGCTTCAAGGGCGTACGCAGCCGAAATCGGAGCGCAACTCATACAAAATGAAATGACTATCTTTACACATTGTAATTCTTCAACTGCAATTCAAATGTTAATCAAAGCCAAACAGGCTGGCAAAAATTTTAAGGTCATCTGTACAGAAACTCGTCCTGCATTTCAAGGTCGAATAACCGCATGTGAATTGATTAAAAACGGTATAGACACCACATTTATTGTTGACTCAGCAACACAAACGTTTCTCTTTAAAGCTGATTTTATAATTGTGGGCGCAGACGTAATCACTCCAAAAGGCGATGTAGTCAACAAAATTGGCACAAGCGGACTTGCTGTTTTGGCGCATGAAGCACATAAACCGTTTTACATAGTTTCGGAACTACTCAAATTTGATCCAATAACTCTTTACAAAGAGTTTGAAGGCATTGAACAACGTGATCCTAATGAAGTCTGGAAAGATGCCCCAAAAGGCATAGATATACAAAACCCAGCATTTGACGTTACGCCTAGCAGGTATATTAACGGTTTAATCTGTGAAAAAGGCATAATTTCACCACAAAATGCGCTCAATGTGGTTCAACAATTTTATCCTTGGCTTTTCAAATAACTTTTTTATGTTCATGATGGATATATGACGTGATTTTGGTATGCTTTAAAATAGTTTATTTTGTTTTTTCTCTGATTGTTTTTAGCACTTCTTCTTGGATCCATTTTTCGCCTTGTATGGTTAGTTTGAATTCGGGTTTGTTTGGGTCGGGTTTGAATACTTGGCCTCGTTTGGTCATTTCGTTTAATCGTGCGGGGACCATACATTTTATGTTGCTAAATTCTAGTCTTTTTTGCATTTGTGTTACGGTGTTTTTGTGTTCGTCTGAGGCGTAGAGGATTAGGCCTACGGCTTCATAATGGGTTAGGTTTTCTCGTGTTACGATAACGGGGCCTTCAGTTGTTGCTTCTACAATGCCTTTTAGTTGTGTTCCTGAAGGCGTTAAACGGCTAGAAATGGCGTCAACAAAATTTTCTGGTATGGTTTCTAGCATTTTTAAAATTTCTTGAGGGGTGTCTCCTACAATAACAACTTCGCCAAATGATGTTTTTATACGGGCTTCTATGTGTGGCAAGAAATTTTCCTCTAAAACATATTGTGTGCTGCGCTTTTTAGTATTGTGGCAAAAATTTATGTAACAGCTTGTTTGTTTTGTTATTTTTTGTGAAGGTTTTTATTTTTCTATTTGTCTTTTTAGGGTGATGTCGGGTAGAGATTTTTTTGTAGGCCGTTACGAGCAGTTAGGTTGGAAGTATAGGTCAGTTAAACTGCGGCAGGCTATACGTTTTAATCTTGCTAACAATAATGTGAATCGAAAACAAGAGTTAGTATATAGGCTTTTAGGTTTAGGTTTATGTTTGGAGCCTATTAGTTTTTTGCCTTATGGTTTTTGGGTTTGTGATAATTCCCGAGTTTCTGCGGGTGCTACAGCGGAGTATTTACTGGGGTTGTATTCTGTTCAGGAAGCGGCAGCTCAGGTTCCGGTGTCATTGTTTTCTAATCTTAAAGGTAAAAAAGTGCTTGACGCTTCAGCGGCGCCCGGTGGAAAAACAGTACAATTAGCCGATGCCATGGAGAACACGGGCAGCATCGTTGCCTTAGATATAAGTAAACAACGTTTAACGGCGTTGTCTAATCATTTAGAACGTTGTCATGTTAGAAACACTGTTGTCTATCAACTTGACGCACGAAACAGTCCAAAACTAGGCTTAAAATTTGACAGAGTACTTGTTGATGCACCTTGTAGTGGAAATTTTGCCTCTGACCCCAGATGGTTTCAAAACCGCACCCTAACAGACGTTGAACGCAATGCACGCGTACAACGCGAAATGTTAATGAAAGCAGCTGAATGCCTAACAGAGGACGGAGAAATTGTCTACTCCACTTGCTCCTTAGAACCCGAAGAAAATGAGCTAAACATAGACTGGGCCATACACCGACTAAACCTGCAAATTGCCCAAATCAACTGCCCAGGCACTCCAGGATTAACTAATATTTTTGGAAAACAACTAGACCCCACCATATCGTTTTGTCGACGATTTTGGCCTGACCTCACACAAGGCTTTTTTGTATGCAAACTTGTAAGGAGCCCCTCCACATGAGAACAAAAGTTATTGTAGATTTTGCACTACAATTTGGCGTAAAAATAGCCTTCAATGAAAACCTAATAATTGAACGCGAAGGACGATTTTACTTACTAAACAATCAAGTTAAACCCCTAATGATTAAAAACGATTTCTTCTATACAGGAACTTTCCTAGGAAAAACTAGAAAAGGAAAATTTTTTCCAAGCTTTAATTTACTCTCAATGATCGCCACACAAGAAGCTAACCGCGTAGTAGTTGATAAAAAAGCAGGCTGGCTATTTATCTGTGGACGAGACATTTTTAAAAAAGGCATACTAAAAACATATGGCAAAATTCAAAAAAACTGCCACGTTTTAATAATTAACGAATTTGGCGAATGCCTAGGCTTTGGCAAAGTATTAGCAGAATTAGAACAACAAATACCAATTGATAAAAATACCCTGGCCATAACAAACGTATTAGACATAGGCGACTTCCTACGACGAGAACGCAACGTATAACCTATTAGATACCGAGTTTGTTTACACGATAAATGTTTTTATATATAACAAACCTTCTTTTTGTTGAAAATAAACCAGTCAGCACACAAAAAAAC
>WREZ01000041.1 GCA_009779045.1 Candidatus Bathycorpusculum sp.
AAAAAAAAGGTTAAGTTGGCATTAGTTTCTTTATGGTGTCTACGAGTTTTTGGTTGTCTTTATCTGAGCGAACGGTTACACGGAAGTATGTGTTGTCTAAGCCTACAAAAGTGCAGCAGTCTCGAATTAGCATACCCATTTTTGCGAGTTCTTCTTTGATTTTTGTGGAAGTTATGGTGTTTGTGGCTATTTTTACAAGTAAAAAGTTAGTATCTGAGGGAAAAACATGTAATCCGGGGATGTCGCAGAGTTGTTTTGCAAATTTAACACGTTCTTGTGCTATGGTCTGTTTAGTGTTTTCTATAAACTCTTTGTCGCTAAAAGCTGCTAATGTAACAAATCCAGCAAGACCATTTATACTCCAGGGTTGTCGTACATCTAATAGTTTGTCGATTAAACTTTTTGCGGCAATACCGTAACCAAAACGTATGCCTGGCATGCCGTAAAATTTGGTTACTGAGCGAATGACAAAGAGGTTTTCGTATTTGTTTACGTAATTAGCCATTGTTTCAGTTTGTTCTTTATCGGTAAATTCAATATAATTTTCATCTATGCTAAAAATTACGTCTTTTTTCTGGCAATACTCTACAAGATCTAGAACTTCATCTTTAAGGTATAGTCTACCTGATGGGCTATGGGGGTTGCATATGGAGACGATTTTAGTGTCAGGGGTTATGGCTTTTTTGATTTTTTCGTTTTCCATACTAAAATCGGGGGGTAATTGTACATAGATTGTTTGTCCGCCTAGGCGTAGGGCTGCTTTTTCGTATTCAGTAAAAGAGGGCACGGGTACTACGGCTTTAAAGTTGGTTTTTGAAAAAATTTCTGTGATCATGTAGATAAGTTCAATGGATCCATTGCCTAGTATTATATTGTCAGAGGTTACGTTGGGTTGGTTTACGTATTCTGCTATGTGTTTGCATAATTCAACAGGGTTTGGGTCGGGATAGAATCGTATTAGTTTAGCGTTTTCTTTTACGGAGTCTACGGCTTTTTGTGGGGGTCCTAAATGGTTTATAGGTCCGCTAAAGTCAAGTACTTCTTCGAGGGGAATGTTGTATTTTCTAGCAAAGCCCCAAACGTCTCCGCCGTGGCTTACAAATCTGCGTTCTCTACACTCATTATGGGTCAACTTTTTTCTCCTCCATAAGACTTGAAATTTTTTTCTCTACTTGTAAATGCGCTTTATAATGCGCATTATATTGGTTAACGACTTTGTATAGCCAATAAATTATTCCAAAGCCTAATGTTACTATAGTAATTATTGCGTATGTTTTTATTGGTATCGTCTGTGTCATGAATATGCGTTCGGGAAAAACTTGAGCAAGAAATTTATCTTGTTCAGCTTCATGTAAGGCTAAGTCTTTTGACAACAAATATGTAATTATGAAAATGGGAAAAATTAGAATAATTGCTGTGGTCCAAATTTTTGTATTCATCATGTGTGGTGGGGGGTTTATTTTTTGTGTTGGTTTGTTTTGGTTTTGTAGATATTTTGTTACTTGTTCTTTGAGTAGTTCTTCTTTTTTGAAGTGGTAATTTCTGTTTTCGATTAAGCGGTAGATCATGGGAAAAAATGCTAATCCGAAGGTAACTATGGCGCCTAGGAACCACATGGAGAACCAAATTTTTTGGTCACTTTTTAGTGAGGTAACTTTTTGGGGTTCCATGTTAAACATCAATTCGTTCAAATTGTTTAATGTAATGGTGGAGCAGCCAAACTTTATAAGTTCTTCCATTTAGGTTTATAAGTAGAATGAGTCTTAAGCAAATGCTGGTTTCCGTTATCATTCCGTTGTATAATGAAGAGCAGACTATAGGGAACATAATTGATCGTGTTCATGCAGTCATGAAGCAGCAGACGGGTCTAGAGTATGAGATTATAGTGGTTGATGATTGTTCATTTGATAATTCTCGTATGGTTGCTAAAAAGTATCCTGTGCGGTTGTATAGTTTACTGGTGCATGTAGGTAAAGGTGGGGGATTGCGGGCGGGGTTTGCTAAAGCTATAGGGGATTTTATTGTAACCATTGACTCGGATGGTTCGCATCTTCCTGAGGAATTGCCAAGGTTGTTGTATCCTGTTTTGAGTGGTAATGCGGATCTTGTTATTGGTTCTAGGTATTTGTGTAAGAAGGGTGTTGCGGCTAAGAAGCTTAATGTGTTTGGTGTTAAATTTTTTAATTCTATTATTCAAATGCTTTCAGGTGTTTATGTTACGGATTCTCAGTCAGGTTATAGGGTGATGACGCGGGAAGTTCTTGATGTGCAGCATTTGAA
Source organism: Candidatus Bathycorpusculum sp. (assembly GCA_009779045.1). Taxonomy (GTDB): domain Archaea; phylum Thermoproteota; class Bathyarchaeia; order Bathyarchaeales; family Bathycorpusculaceae; genus Bathycorpusculum; species Bathycorpusculum terrae. The sequence continues at coordinate 2,281 of WREZ01000041.1, forward strand.
ATCGTGTGGTTATGAGATTGAAACAGAGATGTTAGTGAAGACGGCTAAAAGTGGTTATCGGGTGTTTGAAGTGCCGATTAGTTTTGAGCAGCGTACGTATGGTGTGTCAGGTATTGATTATTTGCATGATGTTTTTAGGATATTTGTTTCGATTATTTCAGCGCGTTTGAGGAGAGTGTAAATTTGTCTGACGTTTTGCCTAAAGTGTCGGTAATTGTGTCTTCATTAAATAATGAGGAGACTATTGAGGAGTGTTTGCAAGCGTTATTAGCTCAAGATTATCCGCAAGGTTATTTGGAAATTATTTTAGTGGATGGTTGTTCAAATGATAAAACATTGGTAATTGCTAAAAAGTATCCTGTTAAAATTTGTCAAGTTAATTTGAATTGTCCTGCAGCGTATAATTATGCGCAGAAAATTGCGTGTTATCCAATTTTGGGTTTTGTTGACTCTGATGCTAAAGTTGAGAAGCATTGGTTAAGAAAGCTTGTTGCTCGTATAAATGAGCCAGATGTTGTAGGGGTTAGTGGTTCTATTGATACTTGGAATATAGATAATCCTTGGGCTAGAAGTATAGGGTATGAGTTAAAGGCACGTTATAGTCGTATTGGTAAATATACTAAGCGTATAGCGACTATGAATTTGTTGCTTAAAAGATCTGTTCTTGAAGATATGGGTGGTTGGGCAGAAGATATGCCAAGTCAATATGATACAGAATTTGGTTACAGATTAGCGTTAAGAGGGGATAAAATTGCTTATGAACCCTCTGCTGTGTGTTATCATTTTAATCGACCTACGCTTCAAAAGTTTTACAGGCAACAATTTCAGTATGGTAAAAACACATTACGTCTATATTTTAAACATGGTGCTTTAGCGCGTGGTGATGAAATCACAGATGTGGGCATGAATGTTCAGCCAATTTGGCTTTTAACGATAGTGATTAGTTTTTTGTTAGGCATAGTGTCATTTTTACGATCTTTATGGTACCTATCAGCAGTATTGTGTTTGGTATTGTTTATTTATTATAGTTATTTAGCAGGAAAAATTGCTGTAAAATTTAAAGACAAAGCTGCAATGCGACTCATACTGCTATATTATATAAGGTCTACAGCATGGTTTAACGGTGCAATAATAACGACATTAACATACCTCAAAAGAGGAGGCAAAAACAAATGAAAAATCGAAATGTTTGTTTTGTTTCTCCTGAGTATTGGCCGCTTTCTGGGGGTACAGGGGCCTACATTTACTATCTCTCCAATGAATTAATGAAAAATGGCTACAACATCAACATACTAACGGGTTCAAATCAAAATTTTGATGTGCAAGTTAATAATCAGCTTAAAGTTTACTTCCAAAAAATTCCAAAAATGCCCATTGTAAAATCATTTATGTTAGCGGAGGCTAGTTATCGAAAACTGTGTAGTATTCGTAACTCCATAAATGTTGACATTACTCATCCGCAGCTACCATTAACGCCTAGTTTTGCTGTTCCGCCTCATTTTGGGAAAAAACTTGTCTGCACTGTTCACTCTACATGGAAAGGGGAAGCAGAGGCTATAAGGGCAGAACCATACAGTCGATTAAATGCTAATGAAAAGTTTCTGGTAAGTTTTAACTGGTTTTTACGTTTCTTTGAAGTGGGAATGATTAAACGGGCTAATCGTGTTATTGCTGTCAGCGATTTTACACGTCAAGAGCTAAAAAAGTATTACAATATACCTGAAAGTCGCATTCGTGTTATCCATAACGGCGTTGATACACACAAGTTTCAACCTGCTATTGATAAACAAAAAATCAAAACTGAACTAGGATTAAACCCAGATGACCAAGTAATTCTTTCAGTAGGCAGATTGTATGCTAGAAAGGGTCTTTTTACTTTAATTGATGCCATGCCATCTGTGGTTAAGCGGTTTAAACGTGTTAAATTTGTTATTAGTGGTAAAGGGCAAAGTGATGAAATGGCAAAACTCAATGCACATGCTGAACGTTTAGGTGTAAAAGATAATATAATTTTTACAGGTTATTATCCTGACAAAAAATTGCCTAAGCTTTATCAATCAGCAGATGTTTTCGCGTTTTCAACTTTTTATGAGCATCACCCTTTTGCTGTACTTGAAGCGCTTGCAACTGGATTACCTGTAGTGACAACAACTGTGGGAGGAATTGCTGAGACGATTGAAACAGGTAGAAATGGTTTGTTAGTTAATCCCGCTGATTCAAAGCAGTTCTCTGATTCTCTTCTATATTTGCTGGAGCATCAAGCAGAGGCAGTTGAAATGGGTATAAAAGCGCGTAAAACTATTGTTGATAAGTATGACTGGAGTATTTTAGTAAAAGAAACTATGCGAGTCTATGAAGAAGTGTCTAGATAACAAGGGGAGTATTGTTGTTGTCGGGTTTATTATTATGTTCTTCATCAGGTTTACCTCGGTAGGTCATGGTGATTTTTTGGAAAAGTCGCACTATGTCTAAGGAGCAGAATAGCATTTTTGTGAGGTATTCGTGTTGGTAGATAATTATTTGGGCTTTAACGGGTAGGTCAATGCGTGGAGCTGCAAAACGGTGGGCAACTGTTGAAACTGGTGTGCCCTCTTCTTTAATGCTATTTTCGTGTAAGTCGGTTTTTTTGGCAAGATAATTTAGGTAAGTGTCTTTCCAGTTGAGTTTCATTATTTTTGTTGCTATAATGTCTAAGGCTAAGGCGTTGTTGCTAGTTAGCATAAGGTTCATTTTGACTGGTTGGCCTTTTGTGGGGCCATTGCCTTCAATGCCTGTGCGTGCGTCCATAATTGTTAGGGCAGGGTTAAACAGTGTGTATAAGTGATAGAATACTTCAGGTAGATATGGGTGTAGGTAAATGCGTTTGTTGCTAGGTATGCAGCCAAATAGGTTTTTAATGGCGCCGCTATAAGCCATGAATTCGTGTGTTTTCAGTAGGGGTAAATCTATTACGGCATTGGCGGTCATGATGGTTTTTGGTAGGAATAATCGTTTTACGGCTATGCCGTTGTGGAGTTTTACTTCAACTATTTTGTCTTCTGAGAGGTTGATTACTGTTCCGCCTGCTTTTTCGACGGCTTTTTGCATGCCTGTTTTTTTGAAGGCTGTCCAGCAGGGGTAGTTAAAGCCGTTAGATTCTCCGACTATGACCTCGCTATTTTGGTTGCGTAACAGTCCTATTAGTTCGCTAGTTAATTCAGGGTCTGTAACTACGCCAGGTAGATATTCTGGGTGGCTTAGATTTGGTTTTATAAAAATTCGTTGTTTACCATGTAGGTTAGCGTTAGTAACGGCTTCTTTTAAGATGTCAGTTATGGAGGTGTCGGCTGTTTTGTAAATGTTTACGTTATGTGTGATATTTTGGGTCATTTGTTTTTTTCTCCCATAATACATCCAGGATCACCGTTAAGGGTGTCACCGTTATGGTATGCAGCTGAGCGTGCTCTGCAGCCTCCGCAAATGTATTTGTATGTGCATTTGCTGCATGAGCCTTTTAGGTTGGCTCTGTTGCGAAATGCGTTAAATAGTGGTGCGTTAAGCCAAATGTTTTTGAAGGTTTGTGTTTTTAGGTTACCTACGTTTTTTGGTAAGAATACACATGGGCGCACATCGCCTTGGGGTGAAAGGGCACAGTAGAGTCTGCCTGCGCCGCATCCGCCTATAAATTCGCCTAGAGGTACAGCTTTTTTTGTTACTTTTACAGTTTGCATGTGAGCTAAAGCCATAGTAACCTCGCCTGTGCCAGAGGATCCTTGACATTGAGCGGCGACTCGGGCTAGTTGTGGAGCGGTGGCTAATATTGTGGTTTTACATCCTGCTGACATGCGATTTAGCAGGTATTGCATAACTTGTTCGCGTTCTTGAGGTGAGAGATCTTGATCTGCGTGGCTTTTGCCTCGTCCAGCTGGAATAAAATTGAAATATGTAAATCTGTCTACCTCTAACTGTTCAGCTAAGTCAATAATAGCAGGTAATTCAGATAAATTATTTTTACCCACTGTAGTAGCTATACAGGTGCAAATGTCGGCTTGAACACAGTTTTTAAGGCCAATTATTGCTTTTTCAAAAGCGCCATTAATGCCTCGAAAGTCATCATGTGTTTTAGCGTTTGCACCATCTATGCTTATGTCTACATAGTTGATTTTTGCTTCTTTGATTTTTTGCACATTTTCTTTAGTAAATAAAGTGCCATTTGATGCAAGAGAAACATATAATCCACGGTTAGCTGCGTGACGGGCTATTTGGAAAAAGTCTGGACGGGTTAGGGGTTCGCCGCCGCTAAAGGCTAAAGCGGTAACGTGCGCATCAGCAAGTTGATCTACAACATCTAATGCTTGTTGAGTGGTTAATTCGTCTTCTACAACGTCGCCACTGTTTGAGTAACAATGCTTACATCTAAGATTACATTTATGGGTAAAATCCCAAACTACTAAAAAGGGTGCACAAAGCGCCATAGGCTTTCTAATGCCAAAATGCTCAAAAGACTCCACAAGATTAAGCACAGCATTGCGCGCGTACTTGTCTGTTAACAATTGTTCCACTTTTGCCCGTTTGAAGCCAAGGGCTTTACGTAAAAATTCAATCCAGAACGCGATAATTTGACTATAAAAAACACCACTACATTTCTCACAATACGGACTGCTGCTTTTTTTGCCGTAATCATCTAATGCGGCCTCGAGAACGGTACGTCCACAGGTATTGCATTTGCGAAGGGATAATTGAAGCATCTTTTTTGTCATAGGCATACTAACTATGGCATTCCAGAAAGTGTCATGACTAAGTATACTCATGTGGATGTTCTCCTAACATAAAATAATATGTGAGTGCAGGGATGTTAAATATTTCCCTAAAGTGGGTTATATGTTGCTTTATAGTTTTTATGCTAAGTTGTAAAGGTAAGGTTTGTAAGTTTTTGTTCGCTTTTTTATCCGATGAGTTTTTTCAGTCCAGGTATTTTTTTTAGTGGAATAATAATGATTAAACAAATTCCTATAGTTAGAGCGGTTATTAATGGTATATTGATAATAGAGTTTATGGCGTTTCCGGTTAGTGCAAAACCAAAGAAGACACAATTTTTGAGTACATAAATAACTATTATGTGGAGAAAGTAAATGGCAAGAGTGTTTTCGCTAATTATATGCATTAAACGTTGTTTCCATAAGGGTTTTTGTGTTTGAAGGTTGTTTTTGGGTTTATAGCTAAGTAGTAGTAAGAATAAAGATAATGATGCTAAAATTATGGTTGGGCTTGAGTATTCGTGGTAGAAGTATATGGCGCCGCCTTCAAAAAATATTGACATAATAGAGGTTCCAATAGCTGTTAAAGCAATGCCTAAAATGGTAAGAACTGTAAGAGTGCGACGTTGAATTTGTACATTAGTAAGGTAGTTGCCTATTACAAAGTATCCGACATAGAGGGGGATCATAAAGAAGCATTCAGATACGAGGTTGGGTCCGTTGCTTACTATATCTATTAGTGGTGTTAGCAGAAAGCCGCTAAACCATAGGCATAGGAAGTATTTGTAGTGTTTATCTGTGAACTGGGTAACCATAACACGTAATAATGGAGTTAGGAAGTAGAGGCCTAATAACATGTAGATGTACCAAAATGAAACGTATGGGCCTCTAAAAATGCCATTTATGATAAAGTCTTGTGTGAGGGCTTGGTTTTCGGCATAGTATGCCCAAAGAAAATAGACAATACTCCAAAATATAAAAGGTAAACCAATGCGGGTAAAGCGTTTTTTGAAAAAGGTTGTTATGTTTTCGTCTTTTTTGGAGGGTGTAAGTAATAATATTCCTGTTAACATGAGAAATAAGGGTACGCCTAATCTGCCGAGGCTTTGGTAAATGTCAATTGTCCACCAACGTAATGTAGATGAACCGCCTATTGGGTTGTCTAAAAGGTTGGTAACATGAATTAGAATTACGCTAATTATAGCTACCACGCGGATTAGATCTACAGGTACGGTAGATGTGTCGTTTTGTTTATTCAACAACCGGTAAGCCCTCATGTAAATCAGCAAGTGATTTATGTACTTATATCTTACGGAAATGTGGGGTATTGGTTTTTAAAAATGCAGATATGCAATTTTGTGGTTTTAGGTTTTAAAATGTACAGGGTTTTGAGGGTTTAGGTATGTTTAAGGTAGTGTTTGGTCAAGTTTTTTATGTCATGACAGCGTTTTAGTAGTGTTTTAACTATAGATAATGTTTTGTGTTTATGTGTTGTTGATCCAAAACTTTGCATATAACGTCACTGTCAAATTAACCAGGATGTTATGAACAGAGACAATACGGGTTTTCTTCTAGCGGGCAACTAATATGTGTTGTTTAAAATTATTCTGCTTTACCTCTGTGGCTTTGCCTTTGTTTGGATAAGTAAC
>WREZ01000042.1 GCA_009779045.1 Candidatus Bathycorpusculum sp.
CGACAACTTATATAAGTCATGACTGTTGTATATTACTATATAATGTGGTGTTAATGTGAGCAAAAACACAATAACAAAACTAAAGCCTAACTCCCAAAACAAATTACAAATTATTTGCCCAAAAACCATAATCTTAACCATTATAACAATACTACTTGTAATATTACTAATCTTAACATTTACACCTGTTTTTGAAAATAAATCAGCTACTGCAATACCTGCCCACGTTGAGTTTAACCATATCGACATTTATCCTACATTCTACTGTAATTTGTACACAAACGGTGTGTATAGCGAAAATGATGGCCCTATAGATAACCATTTTTTGTACATGCACTCATTTTGACACACACCTGAAAATTAACACACAAAAAACTGTTTTTACCATGAAAATGGTGAGTGTTCACGTTAGATGCCTAAGTGATTTTTTGTGACTTTACTTGTTTTCGCGTCTCTTTACCCTGAGTAAGTCACACATTTTCGTCATCAATTTTTGCCCACTTACCACTACAGAGGCCAAACTACTGAAAAACTATCTATAAGTAGTCCCTCTTAATTTTTGTTAGATGATGATTAAATAAATTTTTAAAATTATTATTGGTATGACTATGGTGGTTAGTCCAAATAGTAGTGCTGTTGTGGTCATTATTTTTAGTGCTTTAAAGATGCATTCTGGTGTTATGGGTCCTTTGTCGCCTAAGGTGTAGTGTTGGGGTTTTGATAGTTGTGTTTCTAGGGCACCTGCCATGGCTCCTATGGTGTAGCCTGCGTTGGGTGAGGCGGTTTTGTTTTTGTCACGTTTGAGTATACGCCATGACTCTTTAGCGTTCTCTCCTGTTATTCCTGCGGCTATGACCATTAATAGGGCTGTTAAGCGTGAGGGTATATAGTTAGCGGCGGTGTCCATTTTTGCGCTAAACCAGCCGATATTGCGTAATTCAGGAGTTTTGTATGCTACCATGGAGTCTAAAGTGTTAATTACCCTATAAATAAAGGCGCCAGGAACTCCTAGGAAGGCGTAAAAGAGAAATGGTCCCGTTATGCCATCTGTGGTGCTCTCAGCAATAGACTCTACAGCGGCGGACATAATTTGTTCTTCATTTAAACTGTCTGGGTCTCTGCGAACAATGTATGGTAAATATTTGCGTGCTGTTTCTACATCGTTATTTTTAAGTGCTTTAGCAATAGGTACTGTGTAACGGCGCATGCATTTAATTGCAAAAGTGGACTTGAAAAGAGCTGCTCCTACAATAATGTAGAGTATTCTCCAGCCTAAATAAAATCTGATAAACCAAAGACCCAACATCACTGGAGATGCAGCAAGAAATGCTACACAAACAAGTAGGAGTACTCCGTTGGTTTTTTCTATTTTAGCGCTTTTATTTTTCAATTTTGGTCTAAGATAACCTATGACTTTTCCTATACCTACTGTTGGATGTATTTTATCTGGAATTTCACCTAAAACAAGATCAAGCAAAAATGCTAAGGCAAAGATAAATACAGCATCGGTAAAGAGCTCGTGTAAGGGAAACATGCTTATTATTGCTAAATTCACTTTTATCTTATAATACTTTACCTAGCGCCTGCAATAACCTAACATTTTCCTCATGTAACCTAATAGCAATACGAATATAATATGGGTTTAACACTTTAAAACTGCTACAATCTCTTATCATAATGCCCTGTAAAAGCAACTTTTGCGCCAATTCTGCTGCAGTATAACCTGTTTTCTGAATGTCTATAAAGAAAAAGTTTGCATCAGGCGTAAAAACCCTAAAACCATTAACACTTTCCAAACCCTTCTGTAGATATGCTTTCTCTTCACAAATTAACTGGCGAGTCTTCTGTAAATGCTCCACATCATTTAACGCCTCCACTGCCGCTGCTTGTGCTAAACAATTAACGTTCCAAGGAATCTTTGTACACATAAGAACATCAATAATCTCCCTACAAGCAACACCGTATCCCACACGCAAACCTGTTAAACCAAACAGTTTGGTAAAACTGCGTAAAATAAACAAATTAGGATACTTATCTATCTGACCAATTACAGAGAGTGTTTGTTCATTTTCTACAAATTCTAAAAAGTCCTCATCCAAAAAAACCAAAATATTCTCAGCTAAAGCAAAATCCAAAATACGCCTCAAATCGTCTGATGGAACTAAAAGACTAGTAGGATTATTTGGATTACAAACAAAAACCATTTTTGCACCCGCTGCCATGCCTGCGATGAAGGCATCAGTATCTAACATTTTATCCTCCCTCAGGTTAATGAAACGAATGTCTGCTCCTGTTTTTCGCACCGCCCCCTCATACTCCCCAAAAGTCGGTGCCGCCATAATAACTATATCGCCTTTTGAGAGAAAAACCTCCGCAAAAAGATACATAAGCTCAGTTGAACCATTACCTACAACAATATTCTCCACTGCAACATTATAATGATTAGCTATAACCACCCGTAGCTCAGACGATGTAGAATCCGGATAAGCCGCTACTTGACCAAACGCAGCCTCTGCCGCAGCTAATGCTTTCATAGAAGTACCTAAGGGGTTAACACTGGAGCTAAAATCTAAAAGCGCTTCACGTCTAAATCCACTTTTACATGCAGCATCCAAAACCTCACCACCGTGAACGCACGGCTTAAGATTTCTAATATGATCCTTAACTAAGCTTGAAATAGGCTTCATATTTTGTTACCAGCCAAGTTTTTCAGGTTTACCCATATAGTTTAGCACCATGGGCATTATGTCTTTGCCTCTAATACGCCCCAATCCCCCTTTATAGGCTAAACGCTCACTAAACCCATTTACGCCATCTGACACAACATTACCACCTGCAAAACACACCGGTACAGCATCACCCGTATGCGCCCTAAACCTACAAGACGTAACATGATCTGACACCAAAACAACCACAGTATCTAACAAGTCAACTCCTGCCATAATCCTACCTACTAAGGCGTCAATTTTTTGTATAATGCCAATTTTGCCAGCAACATTTCCATCATGACTAGCCTCATCAGGTGCCTCCACATGAACATACACAAAATCACTTCCTGCTTCAAACGCAGAAAACACCGCATCCGCCTTAGCCAATGTATCCGTATCCAAATCCCCCGTAGCCCCCACAACATCTACAATGTCCATACCACTAAACTTACCTATACCCTTAATCAAACTCGCCGCAGCAACACACGACGCCCTCAAACCATACCTTTCCCCAAAAGGCACCATATCTGGTCTCCCACACCCACTCCACGGCAAAACAGCATTCGCAGACAACTTACCCTCCAACACACGCTCCACATTAACCGGATGAACCCTTAACATTTGGTTAGATAAATGAATGAACTCATTTAACACATCAGCTGTATGCTTAGCCTCAAAAGAACCATCCAAAGGCGCAACAGCCCCCACAACACTACCAACCTTAGGCAAAACAGCAGACACATTACCCGAAAGCCCCTCACCCCTCAAAACCAACGCACCCTTAAAACCCAAACCCTGCCTAAAAAACACCTCAACATTAGAATGCACCCTAAGACGAACCTGCTCCACGCACTCACCTAAAACCTTCGCCTCAACACCCCCTATCCTACCCGCACGCTCATCCACCAAACACAAACCCTCATCAACAGTAACAAAATTACATCTAAACGCCAAATCACCCACACCAACATTCAAACCCAAACCCGCCGCCTCAAAAGCTCCACGCCCTCTACACACAAATTCCGAATCATAACCCAAAAAAGCCAAATTCGCAGCATCACTACCCGGTGCAATACCAGGCGCAATAGGATCCAACAAACCCAAAACACCACGACAAGCTAACGCATTCATTGACTCAACATTAGCCACCTCTAACGGAGTCATATCACCAAGCTCCTGCAACGGCAAATCAGCCATACCATCACCAACAATTAAAACACAACGCATACAGTACACCTCAACAAATACGCTCACTGTTTACCTGTCAAACCCACAGTAAACATATAAATTTTTTTAATACAAAAACCAACACCACACACTACCTACCAACAAAAACAACACAAATGTTTTAATTTTTTAAACCCAAAATATACCTAGTGTGTAACATGATGAAGGAACTTGTCTTTGTAGGCTTGGGCTTAAATGACGAATACGGTATTACACTAAAGGGTTTAGAAGAACTAAAAACAGCAGACACCATATTTATGGAAACATACACTAGTCGTATGCCCGACTTTAACATGCAACATTTAGAAGAGCTCTGTAACAAAAAAATACAATTAATTACACGCCAAACACTTGAAGAAGAAAACGGCCAACAAATTCTTCAAGCAGCAGAATTAGGTAAAACAATATTTTTAGTCCCCGGTGACCCCTTCATTGCAACAACACATGTTACCTTACGTATAGACGCCAAAAAAAGGGGTGTGGCAACACGAATTGTACATGGAATATCTATAATGTCTGCTATAGTTAGCTTATCAGGTCTTCACAATTACAAATTTGGTAAAACCGTTACAATTCCTTTCTCTGAAACTCCCGCTGAAACCCCATACAACGTCCTTACCCAAAACAAAAAATTAGGTCTACACACTCTATGTCTTTTAGATTTAAGAGAGCCTGAAAACCGTTATCTAACAATTAACCAAGCAATCCAAACTCTGCAAATAGTAGAGCAGCAAAAACAACAAAACACCATCACTCCAGATACAGTGGCTATTGGAATTGCCCGTGCAGGTAATAATAAACCTGCTTTAAAGGCTGGTTTTCTTAAAAACTTGATTAATTTTGACTTTGGTATGCCTCCTTATAGTTTAATTTTTCCAGGTGATCTTCATTTTATGGAGGTTGACGCTTTAATTGCCTTTGCAGATGCTCCTGTTGAACTTAAGAGGTTGTTTAAATGAGTCTTGAAACTTTAACTAGTAAGTATATTGATTCTGCAGAATTTGTGTTAAAAACAATGCAGCAGAATCCTACACCTGTAAGCATAGATAGTGCGGCTGTTAATAATTTGATATCTTATGTTTATGATTATTTGGCTGATGCAAAGTATTATAAGGCAAGCGGTAAGCTTGAAACTAGTCTAACCTCTATAGCTTATTGCGAGGGGTTACTTGACGCTTTAAGACTCCTTGGAGCAGTGACATTTGAGTGGCCAACCAGAAAAATGCAGACCGAAAAATAGTACTTGCCAGTGGCGTATTTGACCTGCTACATTTAGGGCACGTAAAATTCTTAGAGGAAGCAAAGCGTGTCGGAGGAGAAAATGCTAAGCTTGTTGTTATTATAGCTCGTGATAACACAGTTGAGCGTATTAAACATCAAAAACCCATAATGTCTGAAAACCAACGAAGAGCTCTTGTAGAGTCTCTTAAAGTTGTTGACTTGGCTGTTTTAGGTTTTGAGAACATGGATATAAGTGAAGTGGTAGCGAAAATCCAGCCGCATTTTATTGTTTTAGGTTATGATCAAGATAAAATGGCAAAAGATGTAGCTCTTTATCTTAAAACGTATAATTCGTTAGTGCAGCTTGTTAGAATTGGTAAATTTGAAGCTGATGCTTTAGATAGTTCTTCAAAGATTAAACAAAAAATAGTTGAGAAGTTCCCAAATGATCGTTAAAGTTCCAAAAAGCTCTCAAGCATACAAAATTACCTATATTCTAATTGTCCTAAATATTGTTCTCTACATTTTTTGTGCTTTTGTAGGTGGAAATGCTTTTGAAATAGATTATTCCGTAGTAAATGTGCTGGGGCAAAATAATCCGTTAATTTTAACGTATGGGTTTCCGTTTTATTATCAATTGTTTACTTCCATGTTTATCCACGCTGACTTAATGCATATCGGAGGCAATTTGCTGTTTCTTTTAATCTTTGGGTTAAGAGCAGAAGAAATGTTTTCCCTACCTGAATACTTGAGCATATACCTCTTAGGCGGCTTAACAGGTAACTTGCTCTCTTTAGCATCACGTGATCCCATTATCTCCGTTGGCGCTTCAGGTGCCATATTTGCCCTCTTTGGAGCCTGCATAATATATGACCGAAAAGCCGCCCGCCAATCCATTATTGGCGCTTTAGTATTTGCCTTCTTCATATTTGTTATAAACATAGGACAAAACGTTAACTTACTAGCGCATCTAGGCGGATTGGCCTTTGGACTAATTGCCGGTTACCTTTTAGCATCAAAACGCAAATCATCAGAGGAACATCAATACATAATTAACTACTCTTATCAACCGACATAGTAGTAGAGGACGTAAACACTTCCACTTTCACTTTATGACCATCTTTAAGACTTAATTGCTTACGCAAATAAACAGGTGCAATAATCTCCAACACCGAAACATCATAATGACTCCGCATAGCAACCACCAAAGCCCCCTTCACCTTATTATCAATCACAGCAGGATAACACTTCACAAGGCCATAACTTCTATCAGCACTTTTAAAACCCTCCACCTCAACTGCCGGATACGCCTCTAACTCCATACGAGTCTTAATATCATAATCACTTGACAACTTTAAATTCAAAGTACCCTGATAAGGCTCAAATCCCAACTTTTTGGCAATTTGACTACTATAATTCTCCTTAGAAATATAATAAGCTCCCTCACCAAACCCCGTAAACACAACCCCCTCCAAAGTAACAGAAGGCGGATAAGCCGTCTCAATAACCCCCTTAAGACTAGAAAAAAGCTTCAACAACTCACGAACACCCCCCTCACCAACTTTAACCAAACTACCCTCAGGCGTAATATTACGCTCAATCCAACCCATACGCTCCAACTCTATAAGATAACGAGAAGCCGTCTGCTGTGAAATCCCCAATCTCTCAGCCAAAAAATCCGTAGACACCTTAGTAACCCTACGATAAGCACCCATCTCTGAGAGCTTTAAAACCATGTAAACATACTGCCAATAACGCTTCTCCGCCAAACACACTCACCAAAACACTATTACTATAAAAAACATAATTATTAAGCTTCACACAAAACAAACCATACAAAATGAATACAGATACAACACAACGTCTTCAATTATACGCCAAATACTGATAAGAAATCATAAGCAAAGCCCTGACACAACAACAAACATGACTGACGACCTTTCAAATAAAGAAAAAATAGAACTTTTAGCATATATACAAAAAAGCTATTTTCCATCTACACTTTTAGGGTTTAGTTTACGATGTGACAGGATTCCTTCTATGATGAATAGTAACATCGCAACTAAGGTTATTACTGTTGCAAATAAGAAACCTGCTTCAACAACTAAACTCTTAATAACAAAGCTAAGCAATATTATACTTACTTCTGCGGCAAATGCGCCTATAAAAAAGAAGGAATAAAACATCAAACGAGGCACAAGGTTCTTGCCAACCCACACGTGTCCTTTGATTGATGTCTTCTGCTTTAAAACGTAGTTGCCGTAGCTGTCTTTCTCTATCAAGCCAAGGTCTTCGAGTTTTTGAAGGTGACGATGCGCAACACTAGTGCTGCTAAGCTCTGCACCACGCGTCACATCCCTTGTCCCCACAGGCCTATCTGAACGAACAATAAACGCATAAACACTTAACGTGTTACCTTCCAACTCTTCAATAGTCACGCCTTATCACCTATTGCCGAAGGTTTGTGCTAGCCACGAATTGATTTTCTTCTCGGCCGTTGTGGTGTTATTGTTATCTCCTGGGGTTGCATAAATCAATTCTGTAGGTTCTAATAATTCACCGAATGTGAATGCATTACCATTCTTTGTAAGCTCTATGTGATGTATGACTTGGTTGTTTGCCAACGTTACTATTGTGTTGTAGCCATCAAAGGTGACATAGTAGGTCCTTCTAACGTCAAGATAGATTGTTTGCGTGTTTTCTATTGCCTTTGCGATGTCACTGAATTCGTCAAAACTGCCAATAATCATGCCACTAAAAGTTCCTCCGTTCGGTAGCGTTTCTCCGTTCTGTGGTAATTCAGTTGAATCACCTATATGGATGCCCCCACCACTACCGATGCCAAAATATGACATATTAAACCAGTTTTCTCTGCAAAAAGAATCGAACAAATTAGCTGGGCTTTCATTGTTTGTATTGGTCATGCTAACGTAATAGGTGTTCTTTGAAAGTTGTACGTCATTAGTGTAGATTGTAATTTCAAAGTATTCTATTCGAGCCTCTGGTTGTTGGTTTAACGCTTTATAGTTGATTGAGGGTTGGATTCTAATTTGATCAAGAATATAGCGGTTGTCGGTGTTATTAGATAGACCAGTTTCGAAGCAAGCATAGGGAATGTCTATGTTAAACCATGGTTCGGCATATGTTTGGGCTTTTACATTCATTAAGAAGGTCATAGGTATTACTGTTGCGATTCCGATTGTTATGGCAAATATGCTTAGTGCTATTAGTTTTTTTTCTATTTTCATTATTTTTTCACGGCTTTACCATTCTCAAAATAATATATAATTCTCCCCGGAGAACAATTTACCCTTTAACGTGTTCTCATTAAGAACAGTATGCTGTTTTTATTTTAAAAAACGTAGTTGTCTTTTTTCTGCTGGAGATAGTGTAATAAAAAGGTAAATTCTGCTGAAGAGACGCAAAAAATTAGGTCTTTACAGCTTTGGTTGTTTGGGGTTTAGTTTGCGGTATAG
>WREZ01000043.1 GCA_009779045.1 Candidatus Bathycorpusculum sp.
AGATAAAACCTGCCCCATAAAAAACGCCTACAACATAGCCCACAAAATCAAAAACTGCAACCTGGAAATTTTCCCCAATCAAGGCCACTACACCATATTTAATAACATAGAAAAACTTGCAGAACGTCTACAAACCAGCTAAAATAATTTAAAAATATCACAATAGACAAACGACAAATCAACACCAAAAAAATTTTCAAAAAACGCAACATGAACAAATCCACATTTTACCACCGAAGAGCACAATATCACACAAAACAAAAAGAAACCAAAACCTTCAACACCACAATATTACATAAAAAACAGCTCAAACATTTCCAAAAAACCCTCTTAACTTTGACAAGACACAGGGGCCATCAACAGTAACCTAAAAATTCAGAATGGATTTAAAATGTTTGATTTAAGGAAACATATCAGTGTTTTTTGCAATATGTTTTTTAATCTTTTGAGGTGTTGTTGTTAGGTTTGTGCATATTTATGGTAGTTGAAAACTGGATTCCAATGGATGGAGACACCTTTGTTACTAGTGATGGTTTTATAATGAATACGTTTGGTTATGAGCATCCAGAGGAGCATGTGTTTGCGTTTCTCAAATACATACCCGCCAAATACAAAGACATGTTTAATGTAGAAATGCTCGAACGCACATGGCGATATAATCAAACAGAATTGTTTCGTGCAGAAAAACTCTACACTGCAAAGAACTATCAAGTTTTCATAGAAGCTTTTCGCAAAAACTTTCCAAACTACCTAGTCTATGACAAAAATCGAGATAAAGAAATAATTAGCGCACCCTTAGATCGCATACAAGAAGTTTTTGTACCCAGAGACCGACTTGTTTGGCTACAAAACCTAGCCCAACGCGATGAATTACAAAATAAAGCCTTAGACCTTATCAACCTAATTAGCAAAGAAGCAAACATTCCCATATCAGACATGGGCTTACATGGGTCATTAGCACTAAACATGCATGCCCCACACTCAGACATTGACTTTGTAGTATATGGCACAGACAACTTTCGCTTAGTAGAAAAAGCCATAGAAAAACTGGTAAGTGAAGCTAAATTAAACTATATTGTAGGTAACAGGTTAGATGCTGCTCGTAAATTTCAAGGCCGATACCAAGGCAAAATATACATGTACAACGCGACTCGCCAATTCAACGAAAACATCACCACTGCCAAATTTGGTCAATACAAATACACTCCATTAACACCGGTACAATTTCAAGCCACCATAAGTAGCGATAGAGAAACTATGTATAGGCCTGCAACATACAAAATTTCAAACTACAAACCCCTAAACATAGAATCAGAATTACCCTTTGACAAAATTCCAATACAAATTGTATCAAACATTGGCTGCTATCGCAACATTGCCAAACAAGGAAACGAAATTAAAGTCGCAGGGAAACTCGAAAAAGTAGAAACCACAACACCCACAGATGATAGAAAAGTTTTCTATCAAGTTGTTGTAGGAACAGCAACCTCAGAGGAAGAATACATATGGCCAATAACAATACAATAAAACTTCGCGACCGCGACAGCGTCCTAACTAAAGAAGGCTTACTTTTTCGCGTCTTTGGCTACAACCACCCCCCAAACGCATACCTATGCGATGCAGAATACGCCTCAAGCAAAATATTCCAATCCACAGACCCCCGAGCCCCAAGAGACGGAAAAAAAACAGAACGATTCTACAAATTCTACAACGACGAGGGTATGAAATTTACCGCCAAAAACTATCCACATTATATGCTATACCATGAAATGTTAGGCTTAGAATTTGTAGGCATAAACGAAAAAGACATCCAGGAAGTACATAAACCACAAGAACGCCTCGGTGAATTACTAAACCAAGGCCCAACAGACGAGTTACTATCCGCCATGGAACGCACACTAAAAATTGCCACAGACAACTCAGGATTATCAACCCGAGATTTTGGAGTATTTGGCTCCATGCTACACGCGTTTCATCACCCAAAATATTCAGACATTGACTTTACCATTTACGGAAAAGAACAAAACACCAAAATGCGCCAAACCCTCCAAGAACTCTATGAAGATCAAACGTCGGGATTAAGTAACGAGTTTGCCTCAGATCAAGTTATGGACGGAAAACGATGGCTATTTACCAACTTTGACGTTAAAGACTTCATGTGGCATCAACGTCGAAAACAAATATATGGTCTTTATGATGACCGAAAAAATAGTGGCAGAGTTATTAAAGCTGAATTTGAACCTGTTAAAAACTGGGAAGAAATAGTAAACGAGTACAATGATAGGCATTGTATAACTAAAAGAGGATGGGCAAAAATTAAAGCAAGAGTCACTGCAGACGATAATGGCCCATTTATTCCCTCAGTTTATGAAATTGAACCCTTAGAGGTTTTAGAGGGCCCAAGAGCCGCAGGAGAGGTTACACGAGTGTTCTCATATATGGAAGAATTCCGACAACAAGTACACAAAGACGAAGTTATAATTGTAGAGGGCAATTTAGAAGAGGTACAAACACCCGAACCAGATGCTAAGGGATGCTTCTATCAAATTACTCTAACTTATTGTCCACGTTACTATGAACAAGTATTAAAAACCCTACATTAAACAGTAGTTCCAAGAACCATGTAGTCTTGAGGTTTACTGCCTAAAATTAAACGATAATACGTAACACCACTTTTTTTATTAACTACAAGCTCTGCTTTACCCTGAGCAGTAATAGTTTCACCCATGTCTGCTTGCTCACAAAACCTGCCACGAAAAGAAGAAACCTCACAAATAGGAGACAACGAGGGACCGTCAATAACAGACACATTTTCCAATTGATAAGTACAAGGAGTAAAGAGTGACTCAGCTTTACCGCTAATGACCGCAGTAATTTTTACATAACCACTATTACTGTAGCATATATCGCCGTATTGCTCAGATAGCTCAGACCAGTCTTTTACAAAGCGCACAAAAAAATCAGTACCTTCATACATACCTTGAAAGGCCTTACGGCTCTCTACACGATAAAAATCTTCAAAACTCATATGAGTATCTTTTGAACGAAAATCATACAAAACTTTAAGCTCACCTACAGTATAAGCCTTAACACGCAAATGACCACCGCCACCACCACCGGCTTTTTCGTTAAACATACATTGCAACGCAGCATACACTTTACGACAGTTATTTTCACCATATACTAGTAAATCAATATCAGAGGTAGCAGTTGTTAACCCTGCAAGAATAGAACCTGAAACACCAAAAACATCCAAAGAAAGCCCAGACTTATGCTGCAAATCAACAACAAAACGCAAAGCTTTCTCTTCCAAAACACCCTCAAACCCAGCAGTATTGCTTAGAGATAAAAGTTTTTCTTGAGGCTTAAAATGTCTAGTTATCTCATTAATAGGAACTTCACAGAGGGTTTCACCAAAAACATCATCAAACAACAACAAATGAGACAAATGTTCCTGCAAAAAACTAAAACGATCCTCAAGACTGTAAACTTTACCATAACATACACCACCATTATCATGTCTAGAACCGTCTGGATTAGGAATGTATCGGGGAAAAGCAATCACTTTAACTTTAGGATGAATTAAACCCTTTACATCAAAAATAACACCACTTTTATGCTGTATAAAGTCGCCTTCACGAGCTAACATAACAAATTCCAGAGAAGAATATTTTACATAACGTTTAAACAATTCGCACCCCTCAATAAGTAGGACACAACGATGACTTGCCAAAACTGCCAAAAAACAACACACATTAGCCGATGTTTACAAATGGCAATTTTACTTGAAGTTAGCGCCAATAAACCAGGCAACGTAAACTTTACAACCAACTTTAAAGATACCCACACAGAACACTTCTTAGCCTCAGCCATAGCAGCAGGCCCAACCTTTCAAAAAGCAGCCAAAAGAGGCATACAAATAACTAATAACAAAAGACCAATTAACGAGGCAGGGCTTGGAGAACTCATTAAACTCTGCATAAAAGACGTAATGAAATGGCAACACGGAGGCAACACCATACTAGGCACCGTCATACTACTTATACCCATAAGCATAGCAGCCGGCATGACCCCCATAAACGAAAAACACGAAATAGACCTCAAAACCTTACGCAAAAACATAAACAACATCATCTACGCCTCAACCGCCAAAGACGCAGTACACCTCTATGAAGCCATTAACATAGCCACACCAAGCGGCTTAAACCAAGCCCCAGACCTAAGCGTCAACGACCCAAACTCAAAACAACGCCTAATAACAGAAAACATACCACTCCACCAAGTATTCAACATAGCCAAAAACTACGACGACATATGCAGCGAATGGATAAACAACTACCCCATAACCTTCGACGAAGCATACCCATACCTCAAAGAACAACTAACAAAAACAGACCAAAACACAGCCATAATAAACACCTTCCTAAAAATCCTATCCCAACACCCAGACACATTCATAGCCAGAAAAGCCGGAACAAAAAAAGCCAAAACAATCTCAAACCAAGCAAAAAAAATATTAGAAATAGGCGGCGCCACAACAACCAAAGGCAAAACAGCCATAACAAAATTCGACCACAACCTACGCAAAAAAGGAAACGAACACAACCCCGGAACCACAGCAGACATCACCTCCACAACAATAGCACTCTGCACACTAAACGGATACAGACCATAACAAACAAAACAAAACAAACACGTCTCTAAAACTATTTTCTATGCAAAGCATTTTTGTCCTGACGTTAGTAACGGTTACATAAAATGTGTTTTCTATGATTTTTCAGTACAAACACGTGATTATAACCAAGATACACAATTTTTTCACTGAACATCGTTAGTTTTTTTTGCAGATAGTTGAAGCAAACACAGGATCAAAGTCCTAAGCCACAACTACTGCACAATAACACTACAATACAGTAGAAATATTTAAACAAAAATAAAAAAAGAAAGAGCACTACTTTGAGCAGCTATTTTACATTCCTTGTTTTAGGCGTCGGTATGTTGAGTATTCGACGTATTCTAGGAAGGGGTTTTCTGTTAGGGATTTGACGTTGATTTTTTGGCGTTCTCTTTTTTCTGTGATTTGGTTTGTTACGCGTAATATGTATGCGTCGCTTCCTGCGCCTGAACCATAGCTTGCCATTAGTATGTGGTCGTCTGGTTTTGCAATGTCAAGAACAGCGGCTAGGCCAACTAGGGATGCGCCTGAGTATGTGTTGCCGAATTTTTGCATTTGTATGGCGGGTTGGAATTGTTCTTCTTTGAAGCCTAAGTCTTTGGCTATGCGCACTGGAAAGCTTGGGTTTGGTTGGTGGGGAACAAAGTAGGCGAAGTCGTTGGGTTTCATGTTGGTTTTTTCCATCATTTTGGTGGCGGCGCTTCGTACGTGTTTGTTGTATGCGGGGTCGCCGGTGAATCGGCCGCCGTGCATGGGGTATGGTTCGCCGTCGCGGCGCCAAAAGTCTGGGGTGTCAGAGGTGCAGCTGTACCATGCTTCTATTTCTGCTATGACGTCTTTTTTGCCAAAAAGGTATGCTGCGCCGCCATATCCTACAAAGGCGTCAAGTTCTCCTCCTGGGCAACCGCGGGGAGCTGCTTGAGAGTTATCAGCACCTATAACCATGGCATAGTTAATGTTTGAAGTGGGATAGCTTACTAGGGCGCAGGCGTCTTTAAACATGCTAGAGGCTGCTTTGCAGGCAAATTCTGTATCTATGGCGTCTATGGCTTGTAAATCGCCGTCTTGCTCGCCTAACTGTAATACTTGAGCTACTTTAGCTGCTATAGGTTTAACAGCGTAAGGGTTAGATTCAGAGCCTACATAAATTTTGCCTACCCATTGGCTGTCAAGGCCGGAGTGTATAAGAGAAAGTTTTCCTGCTTCAACTGCTGCTGTTACAGAGTCTTCATCTATGAAGGGAACGGCGCGTTCAATACCTCCGTCTTTTATGCGAAAACGAGAACTATAAACACCATAACCTACAATGCCAGGTAACGCATAGTCTTTTGTTGGTTGAATAATTTTGTATTCTTGATAGGGATAATATTCATCTGCTAAAGTGAAAGCTAAAGATATTGTAGGTATTACTTCGCTTTTACCTACGGAGTAGCGTCGTCTGAAACGGGGAATAACTTCTCTGCCCTCTAAATTATTAGGTATGTTAGAGTCTGCCTTTAATAACTGGTCAGTTATACGGGCAGGTACACGAATTTTACCATTATGAAAACTAACTATACCATATATGAAACGTTCAAACTTGCTAAACTTGTTAGTGGGTTCATCTATTAATGTACAAAACTCTAATTTGCCCTTATCATAAAATAGATCTATATTGTCCATTTTTCCATAGCTTTCTCGGCCACAATTCCCACAGTAATCACGTAATTCAAAATATTCTTTACCACAAATCTGACAACGACTAGCACGTAGTCGGTCACCAAGATAAGATACTCTACGCTCTATAGGTTCACTGCTCAATGTTAGTCTCTCCCTAAAATGTTTACATACGCCTTAGTACCAAACCCTTCAAACTCTAAGGCACCACCATACCTTGGGGCATCTCCAGTTATAGTAGTTACTTGACGTTGATCAGCCTTTCCAGTTAACTGCCGAAAAAGCTCATAAATTTGAGCCCCACCCGTAGCACCTAAAGGATTACCATCAGCCTTTAAACCACCATTCATATTCACATACAACTCTTTACCCTCAACAACATAACAACCCTTCTCATTTGGATAAGACTCCTCGATACTCCTCCAAGCAGAACCTGCAGCACAATAACCTAAATCCTCAAGAGAAACCATCTCCATCATAGTAGACTGATCATAAACCTCCCAAAGATTAACATCCCAAACATTATTTATACCACTCTGTTTTAGAGCACCCTGCATTGCAAGCTGCGCCGCAACAAAATGGCTTAACTCATCACGAGCAGAATAGTTAAGATAATCCGTCGCAGAACCACAACCATAAATATACACAGGAGTCACACCAAGCTGTTTAGCAACAGACTCATTTGTAAGAATTAAAGCAGTAGCACCATCAGACACTGGCGCAAAATCAAACAAACCTAAGGACCTATTAGAAGATCTACGAGGACCTAAGACATTATCTAAACTAATTTTACGTTGAAACTGAGCATAAGGATTCTTGGCACCATTAGCATGATTCTTCACCGCTACCAAAGCTAAAGCAGTATACAATTTCTCAAGATCCCCCTCAGCTGTTATACCATGCCTCTTTATGTACGCACGCAACAAAAGCTCATGATTCGCCTCAGGAGTTCCACCAGAATAAAAACTCCAAGGATCCTCAAGCAACATTAAGTCATCACGAATTTTACCCCAACGATCAGTCATCTTCTCAATACCACCAACCAACGCAATATTGTAAACCCCCGCCTGTATAGCATGACAAGCAGTTTTAAGAGCAGAACCAAAAGAACGAGTAACCTCCATGGGCACATGAAGCTCAGTTAACTCAGAAAGAAAACCCTCCTCTAAACCAAGCTTATTAGTAACAGGCAAAAAATAATCAGACATATAACAAGTATCTAACTCTTTACGCTCTAAACTACACTCATTCGAAGCGGCAAGCCAAGCCTCCTCTATTAACTTTTCAGGCTTCTTACCATAATGTTCGCCAAACTTTGTCCGGCCAACAGCAACAATTACAGGACGATTCTGCTGCATACGTATACTTCCCTTCGTATCCTAATACAAACTTTCTAAAAGGCTATAAATGTTTGTTTAACCACCCCCACCCAAACACGAAAAACAACAACAAAACCAACTAAACAATCCTTGTTTTGTTGGATTTCCGTTTCGGACAAGCAACCCAAACACGAAAAACAACAACAAAACCAACTGCTAAACAAAACCACTACTGCTACTACTATACCCAACTATCTCGTTTTCAATAATCTTTTCACGCAAAGACACAACAAGCTGACACAACGTTGAACTCAACTCCACAGGATACACTTCAGCCCCAATAACAGACTTATATTTCTCAGGAAGCCTAGAAAGATTCTCAAAAGCAAACGCCCTTATTTGACTTAAAGAAGGAAAAGAATAAACAATCTCACCCCCAGACATAACATTAACAAGCAACGGCTCAACAACAACATTAGCATCCAATACCTGTTCAGAAGCCAAAGCAATAACATCCCGCACATAATTACCAGCAGAATCCCTATAACGATAAACCTGCTTACAACCAGGCAAAGTCAACTTATCAGGACTTAACTTCATAATAGGCGAAGAAACCCCAGAAACTGACACAATCTCACACAACTTGTAAATCACATCAAGATAAGGCCTATCAGCAGAAGTACCCATTTTAGTACCCACCCCAAAAAAATCAACCACCGCACCAGCACTTAACAACTCAACAATCCGAAACTCATC
>WREZ01000044.1 GCA_009779045.1 Candidatus Bathycorpusculum sp.
GCGTTATCTTTTTGTTCAACAATGTATAGTATGGTATCGTAGTCGCAGTCTGTTGTTATTTCTATGATTTTTTGTGTGTGACCGCTGGTTTCTCCTTTTATCCATATTTCGTTGCGGGAGCGGCTCCAGTATGTTGCTTTGCCTGTTTTTAGTGTTAGTTCTAAGGCGGTTTTATTTGCGTATGCAAGCATTAAAACGGTTTTAGTGTTTACGTCTTGGACTATGACAGGGATTAGGCCATTATTTTTAGCGAAGTCTAGTTTTGTAAGTAAATCTTGTGATTGGGTCATTGTCTTATGGTCACTCCTGCCTTACATAGATAATTCTTCACTATGGGCATAGGATATTTATTATAATGGAATACTGAAGCAGCTAAGGCTGCATCTGCCTTGCCGGTTGTTAAAACGTTAACAAAATGTTCAGGTAATCCAGCGCCGCCACTTGCAATAACGGGAACATGTACACATTCAGATATAGCGCGTGTGAGTTCAATATCAAAACCGCTTTCAGTACCGTCCTTATCCATGGAAGTTACCAAAAATTCGCCTGCGCCCAGCTTTTCTGCCTGCAAAGCCCAGGCTATAGCGTCTATACCTGTGTTTTTTCTACCGCCATAAGTGGTAACTTCAAACCACACAGGCCCCTGTTCTGTTTGAACAGTAACTTTACCTTCAGCTAAAGTTAAATTACGTTTAACATCAATAGCAACCACTATACATTGACGCCCAAAAACATCGGATAACTCAGTAATTAGTTTAGGATTCTCTACAGCGGCTGTGTTAACTGAAACTTTATCAGCACCACTACATAAAACGTTTCGAGCATCAGATACGTTACGAATACCTCCACCTACAGTAAAAGGAATGTTTATTGCCTTAGCCACGCACTCCACATATTGGCGCATGATATCACGTTTTTCATGAGAAGCCGTTATATCTAAAAAAACCAGCTCATCAGCACCGTCATCACTATAACGCTTAGCCATTTCCGCAGGATCACCTGCATGCTTAAGTTGCAAAAAATTTATACCTTTAACTACTTTTCCATGATCAACATCCAAACAGGGAATAACACGTTTTGCAAGAGCCAAATTTAAACACCTAATTCCTCTATTGCCTGCTTTAATGTAAAACGCCCCTCATAAAGAGCTTTACCTATAACAGCACCGTCTACACCAATTTTCCTAAGATTTACAAGATCAGCTATACAACCTATACCACCCGCCGCCAAAATTTTAGCGTCAGAACACTTAACAGCTTTTGCAAGAGTTCCTAAATCAGGACCGCTAAGTAAACCATCATGCACAATAGAGGTAATTAAGAAATGTCTCACACCAAGCGCAATAAATTTGTCAAGCGCAGCCCATAAAGTCATGTTAGTTGTTACACGCCAACCATCTATCATTACTATACCATCCTTATTGTCAAGAGCTACAATAATGGAGTCCTTACCAAAGTTATCTTGCAACCGAGTTATAGCTGAAAAATCTTTAAACGCTAATGAACTAAGCATAACTTGAGTTATACCTGTACTGAAAAGGTTCTCAGCAATTTCAAAACTACGTATACCACCCCCCACTTGTATGGGTAAATTAACATTTTTAGCAATCTCAGCTATAACATGATGATTATTACCTTGACCAAATGCAGCATCAAGATCTATTAAGTGAAGTTTACCTGCACCTTCATCACGCCAACGCTTTGCAGCCTCCATAGGGCCACCAAATTGTTCATAAACCTTAGCAGTCTTAGCTTCACCTTGCGATAACCGCACAATGTTACTGTTCATTAAATCTATAGCGGGAATCAACTGCATTTTGATTACCTCTTTACTACTTTAGCAAAATTTTGCAAAATCTGTAGACCTACATCACCTGACTTCTCAGGATGAAACTGAAGACCATACACGTTTTTATCAACTACAGCAGAAGTAAAAGTTGCACCATAAGTAGTTTCAGCACACACAACACTTCCATCAAGTGGCACCGGATAAAGAGAATGCACAAAATAAACATAGTCACCTCTATTTATGCCGTCAAAAAGCGCACAGGGCTTTACAAGATTTAGAGTATTCCAACCCATATGAGGAATTTTCAAATCACCATGCAAACGCACAACTTTACCCTCAAAGAGAGCTAAACCATCACCGGGACCCTCAGCACTTTCTTCAAAAAATAATTGCAACCCAAGACAAATACCCAACAAGGACACACCTTCAACAACCTTAGTTCGAATAACTTCTTTAACACATCCAAGCTTTTGCACTGCAAAAGTAAAACTACCTACACCAGGCAAAACAATAGCATCAGCTTGCACTAAATCTTGCCCCAAAATTCCTACAGAAACATCAAACCCAACACGCTCCAAAGCACATTTAAGACCTAGCAAGTTACCTACGCCGTAGTCAAAAATAACGGCTTTAACCACTTAAATTACCCCTTTAGAACTTGGAACACCCACACGACGAGAGTCAACAGCAACCGCTTGTCGCAAAGACAAAGCTAAGGCCTTAGTTGCAGCCTCAGCTTTATGATGATCATTACTACCATACATTACAAACATGTGCACATTAGCTTGAAGAGAATTAGTTAGAGACGCATAAAAATGGTTAATGTCCTCGGTTTGCATTTCTTCTACTTTCCGACCTCTAAATTTAAGGTCAATCTTGGAGTAGGGCCGTTTAACCAAATCAACAGCAACAGACGCTATTGAACAATCCATGGGAGCCATGGCGTTACCAAACCGTGCTATACCTATGCGAGCACCTAAAGCCTTGCTTAAAGCTTCACCCAAACCTATAGCTAAATCCTCTATACAATGATGCACTAAATCACCTTTTACACTGGCTTCAATATCAATTAAGCTATGTGTTGCAAGACTTGTTAACATGTGATCAAGAAAAGGAACCCCAGAGTTAACAACTGCTTTACCTTCACCATCAAGATTAACTTTTACTTTCACTTCAGTTTCTTTAGTTTTACGATAAACTTCTTCAACACGCACAGTTTATTCCTCCTCATTTATCTGTTTTAACGCTTCAATTAATTTAGCGTTAAATTCAGGCAACCCAACAGTTACACGGAAACAGTTCTCATACTGTAAGAGCTTACCCCATTTTTTAAGCATAACACCCCGTTTAAGTAGTTTCTCATACACCACGTCAACAGGCAACTTTGTGTTTATGAGCACAAAATCAGCTTGTGAATTAAACGCTTGTACACCGTCTATTTGGTTTAATTCCTTTATGAGTTTTTCCCGCTCAGCCTTTAGCGATGTAACAGCTGTTTGCATAATATCTATGTTCTCAAGCATTTTAATACCCATTTGTATGGTAAACCCACTCACAGGGTATGGCAGGGGAGCTTTTTTTGTTAGGATTTCTGCAAGCTCAGGATTAGCAATTGCATATCCAAGCCGTAGCATAGCAAGTCCGAAGGCTTTAGAAAAAGTTCGTAAAATAATCATGTTTGGAAACTCGTGAATACGAGACACAAAAGAGTAATCAGCAAATTCATTGTAGGCTTCATCTAGAATAACTATGCCAGGAAAAGCTTTAGCTAATGTTTCGATGTCTTCAGGTTTCATTTGGTTACTAGTAGGATTATTAGGGGAACATAGATAGAGCAAACGTGTTTTTTCTGAGAAAACAGTAAGCATCGCGGGAACGTCAAGTTGAAAATCACTTCTCAGAGGTACTGTAACATATTGACCTTCTTGTCGCTTCACACACAATTGAGGAATTACAAAAGAGGGCGCAAAAGAGAGAGCAGTATCGCCTTTTTCAATAAATAGACGTATCATACGATCAAGCAATTCGTCTCCGGCATTACCAATAACTATGCAATCCTGAGAAATTTGAAGATACTCCGCCAATTTCACAACCAATTTTGGCACTTCATCTTCAGGATACATACGTAAATCAATCTCATCAGCAACCTGTTTTAACAGAGATATTTGACGACAACGATCAATGAAGAGGTTCTCATTAAAATTTAACTTTACAATTTTAGAAGCATCAACACCTAACTGCTGAGCTAATCTTTCAGGAGTAACACCTGATGAATAACAATCAAGAGTAGCTAATTTCAATTTTTTCTGAGCCAACCACTTACGATATGAGACACTCATCATTGAAACCTCGCATCTATGGCCTTATAATGATTAGGAAGATTCTCAGTGTCTGTAAGCACTTTAATAGAGCTTTTTACGTTCTCTAAACCCATTTTAGAACACTCTACAATACTTACACGACGCGAAAAATCAAACACGCCCAATGCTGAGAAAGACTGCGCAAAAGTTCCTGTCGGCAAAACATGATTAGTCCCACTCGCATAGTCACTAAGAGGCACCGGACTATAAGGACCAAGAAGAATTAAACCTGCAATCAAACGTCCTAAGAGATCTTGAGCGTTTTTAGTTATAACTTCCAAATGCTCAGGCGCAAACTGATTAGACAACACTATCATTTCTTCAACACTATCACAAGTAATTATGAACCCATATTCTTTTAGTGACATGGAAATTTTTTCACTCCGCTCAGCCAAAGAAACAATTTCCACCAAATTTTTCTGAACATCCTCAGCTAATTGTTTGGAAGTTGTAATTAAACCTGCAACACTATCTGTTCCATGCTCAGCCTGCGAAACCATATCAAAAGCAACTAACCGCGGATCAGCAGTCTCATCAGCTAAAATCAACACTTCACTAGGACCAGCAGGCATATCAATAGCAACATCTTTGGAAACCAAAACTTTTGCAGCGGTCACATATTTACTGCCAGGCCCAACTATTTTACGGACCGGATTTATGACTTGTGTACCGTAGGCTAAGGCTGCAATAGCTTGAGCGCCCCCTATCTTGTAAACTTCATCTACACCACAAATATCGGAGGCAACAAGAACTAACGCGTTAACTTTACTATCTGCATCTGATGGTGAACATACAACTATACGTTTCACACCAGCAACTTTAGCTGGAACAGCAGTCATAACAACTGTACTTGGATACGCAGCTTGTCCTCCGGGAACATAACAACCCACACTTTCCAGAGGATAAAGAACTGTTTTTATTTTTACACCATCAATATTTGTTTGATTTTCTGGTTGCAGCTGTTGTTTCTGATATGTTTCAACACGCTGCTTCATAAACAGCAGGGCATCTATTTGTTGCTGTGTTACTTTACTGTAGGCTTCCTTTATTTCCTGTGGGGACACTCTTAGAGTTTGTGGGGTTAGTTTTGCTTTGTCAAATTTTTCTGCAAACTCTATAAGGGCTTTATCGCCATTTTTACGCACTTGACTTATTATAGTTTTAACAGTTTCCTCCAGACTTTCAGTAGCATTTTGGTCAGCCTGTTGTGGCTTAAACCAGTCTGAAGGCAACGTTTGTGTTGTCCACTGTTTTACTATTCGGGGTTGCATTGGCAGTCGTTTCTCCGCGCTATTTCATCTAGCGCTAATACTTGTCTAGGCTCATATACAACTAAACCTTGAGCAATACGACGAATTTTTGGCAAGAGCTCAATTAAGCTGTCTTTCTCTATGACAGTGTTTACGCTAACCCAAGTATCATCTGCAAGAGGAGAAATAGTAGGATTTTTCAACGCTGGCAACTCAGTTAGCAAAGTCGTCAAGTTTTCTTTCTTTACATTAACAAATATATGTATACGTTTTTGACCATCTACAACACCTTTAAGCAATGCAACAACATCATAAATTTTCTCACGCTTTTCAGGATCTTCTAGAGCTTTCTTATTAGCAATTAGAGTAGCAGATGATTGCAATACAGTGTCAATTATTTTAAGATTATTTGCTTCAATTGTAGTACCTGTCTCAGTTACATCCATGATACAATCAGAGTTTTCAGGCGGTTTAGCCTCAGTTGCACCAAAAGAGAGAAAAATTTTTGCTTTAGGATTATCACCTTTCTTCCACCAGGGAGTAACTAGTAATGGATCTTGGTCACCAAAACGTTTCTTATAATTTGGCTGCGCTTTAAGATACTCTGAGGCAATGTTTAGATATTCAGTACTTATACGAAAATTTTTACCTTGACTCCAAATATATTCCATGTACTCATTCATATCTTTCTGAAGGACATCTTTTGGAACAGCTATTACAAGACGAATTTTTCCATATTCTAAATTTTGAAGAATAGCAACATCAGCACGATTCTCATTTACCCAATCCTCACCGGTAATACCTATATCTTGCAAACCTTCACTTACAAACACAGGAATCTCTTGAGGCCTTAAAACTTTAATTTCTATCTGCGGATCATTAAATGTTGGACGATAGGTACGATCCATCGCACCAAGTTTATAACCTGATTTTGCAAAAAAGTCAGAAGTCGCTTTTTGTAAAGAACCTTTGGGTATAGCAAATTTTATTTTATCCATAACTTTTCACCTAAATTTTAAAGAGTACACTGAGGGCTTTTTATTTAGTGACAAAACGCATCTGAGAGAACTTGCACCTAATTCTAAATAACAAAACGGTAACGTAACTACGCCAGAGTTTGCACAGTTAAGCTGAATGAAGGCAATCGCCTTGAATGAATACAATCCCTCATCATCATGTACCACTAAATGCACCACATGGACTTCTTTAATATAAACCTGTTTCCAAATATTTAACTATTCAAAAAACAAAAAGCCACAAAACTAAACAGAAGACTTTATTTCAAAAACAAGCGGCGACCCAGAAGGCTTAGTTACCACCTTCACACCAAACAAACCCTCTATTAGACCCTCCCAAACCAAAGGCTCACTAAAAAAAGAGTTCTTCAACAACAAATACTTATCTTTCAAAGAAAAAGAACCAAACCCCTGCAAACACAATCTTGCAAACACTGCTTCCCAATTCTCCTGCTTAAAAGCATCAACACCAATAGTCGCATCCACAGAAACACGAAGAATCTCACCCATCCTTTTACCAATATCACACCATTTTTCTCTTGACGAATTTTGAATTAAAAGATTAATCAACTCCACATTTACAAAAGCAACCCTACTTATCCCACAATAATACTCACCAGGAAACTTCCAATCATAAATCATCATATCATTATAAATAGTGAGCAACTTGGAAAACAACGACTTAATACCAGACTCTTTACCCTCTCTAATTAATTGATCAATAAAATCACGCTCAGCCTTCTTCATAACAAGCGTTGTTCTTTTTGCCTCAGACAGACGACTATTGCTTGACTGCATAATAGCTACGCCTAAACCATATCCAATATACTTTACGGTATATTTACACCACAAAAACACCCTAACACACAACACAACTTAGAATACTTAATAAAACACAGCCCCCCTTAACAAGACGCCGATGAAGAAACTAAAAAGCTGAACTGATGATGCACCCTAGGGTATCTGAGGCAAAACTCACACATTCCCACCAAAACAAAAAACAATCAAACACATCACCACCCACTATAAACAAGACAACACAAATAACACACAAACAAACCAACACAACAAGAACAAAACACACAACAAAAAATAGAATAAAATATATAAAAAAATAAATTTATCACTCTAACGCTACGTCTTCTTTCAAACCCTCTTTTATTTCTTGCCCCAAGGCCTTCATCAAAAACTTAAAAACTAGAAAACCCGCCTCACGATCAGCCTTAAACCCTAATGTTGTACCCAATAAACATACACCATCAAGCTTACGTTCTTTAGCAAGCGCCAAAATTAAACCGGTACTACCAACTATTTTCCCTTTACTGTAAATGACCCCACCCTTCTCCATAAAATCTGTTGCAAGCCTATTTGAGGTTGCGGCAACAAAAATTTCCGTTTTATCTTCAGTTATTGGAACACCACCTAAGGTTACAATAAATTTACAGCCTAAGGACTCAGCAAAGTTTAGAACCTCATCACAAGTTGTGTAATGGGAAACCACATCATCCATTGGAGGTTGGATTTCGCTACTCACAATGATGAGGTTATTTTTCTCCATTGGCGCATAATAAAAATCATATTTTGGAAGATGCGCAATACCCTTGGATGTGATTGAAATATAGTCAGGAAAAGTTGGTGAGTAAAGTTCTGCAAAGGGTTTTGCATCAAAAAATTTTACAAGTAAATGTGCAGCTATTCTACCGACGTTCCCAAAACCTGGAAGGCCCTCAACAAGAATTGGATTCTCAAGTGGAGGATTTGAAAGCACACGTAAATATGGTTTATCCATTAAGACTGACCTACAGCGTGAAATAGTCTCCGCACTAAAATGCTTTTGCCGTGTATTAGAAAAAACGTATGTGTTTAGCTCTCGTTGTTTGGCAGACTTTATGTTGAGGCATGTGTGTATGAATGTGTGTATGTGAGTGTGTTTGATGAGTAAAATCGGCA
>WREZ01000045.1 GCA_009779045.1 Candidatus Bathycorpusculum sp.
CAGGCGAAAAAAGTCAACCAACACAGACCGTAATACTTATTTCAGCAAAAATCATCTCATAAACTCAACTAACTTTCTACATTTTCCCATTTCAGAACTAACATACAAATTTCAAAAAATATTTTTGTCACAATGATAAAAACTATAATAAAATACAATTTTAAAAAGCTCATAAATACGAGCAGCCATAGAAGTGTAATGAAAACTTTTTTTTGACTACATTTTTTATAGAAGGCTACACCATCATAGATGTGCCGATGCTGAAAGAACTATGAAAAAACACCAAGTTTTTCATGGAAAACACCAAAAAATGAAGAAAAACTTGGGACAAACAGAAAATTAAAGTTGACAACACACCCAACATAAACGGCTGTTACTCTAATAGAGTTTTTAAAAATTACCATTAGTTATCTTATATTCTTAAAGTAATAGTTGGTGCGGTCGCCGGGATTTGAACCCGGGATCATTAGCTTGGAAGGCTAAAGTCCTAAACCAGACTAGACGACAACCGCTTTTCTTGTGGAGCAACTACACATGTTACTCAATATAGTAGGCAGACAAATAGTTTGAGTTTTTAATAAAGTTTTCAGAGAGGAGACGATGTATTTTAAAGGTTAATTATGATTGTAAGGGCACACTTGTTTGGTTATGGTTCAAAATAGGCTATGGTTGAATTCTAAGATGTTTATGAACAGCAAAAAAAGAGGAAAGCAGA
Source organism: Candidatus Bathycorpusculum sp. (assembly GCA_009779045.1). Lineage (GTDB taxonomy): Archaea > Thermoproteota > Bathyarchaeia > Bathyarchaeales > Bathycorpusculaceae > Bathycorpusculum > Bathycorpusculum terrae. The sequence goes on from WREZ01000045.1 coordinate 716, forward strand.
GTTTATCTTTTTTTGGGTTTTAGTTTACGCTGTAGTCTTGTTCCTTCTTTGAGAAATAGAAGCATTGCTACCAAGGTTAAACCTGTTAAAAACCAGAAACTTGTCTCAACCACTAAACTTTTAATAATTAAGCTAAGCAGTATCGTACTTATTTCTGCTACAAAAGCGCCTATAAAAAAGAAAGAGTAAAGCATTAATTGTGGCATGAGGTTTTTGCCGATCCACACATGTCCATCAATAGCTGCTCTTTTCTTAGGGATGTAGTTACCGTTGCTGTTTTTCTCTATTAAGTCAAGTGTTTCCAGTTTTTGAAGGTGATAATGTGTGACGCTTGTACTGCTGAGTTTTGCACCTCGAGTTATGTCTCTTGTTCCCACTGGCCCATCTGCACGAGCAATGAAAGTATAAACACTTAATGCAGTACCTTCCAATTCATCGTTAGCCAATTCGTATCATCCTATTTAGTGAGGTTATTGATTTACAGTATCTTATATGCCCAATCTAAGAATCTGCCCATATGTATCCGTCATGACCGGTTTCGATCATCGCTCTGCCTAAATTGTCTAACTTTGGCAGTTGTATATGGCACAAAACTTTGTTGCTATTAATAGGTGTGGCTGTAATTACTGATAATGGGTTGGTGCTACTTGGATGTTTATATGTTATCTGCATTATTCTTGTGACGTCAACATAGATTGTTTGAGCGTTTCGCAGTTCATTTAATGCTTGTGCTGATTCTTCACCTTTAGATAAAGTTAGTACCGCCATGCCCATAGTGGTACAATGATCCTTAGTTGTGTAATATTCAACAGTAGCATCAAAGAATGATCTTGATTCGGTGTAGCTGAATAGTTTTGTAACATCATATACTGTTCCGTCTGCAAAGGTAATGGTATCTTTGTGGTTTGCCCAACCTTCAGGGGTATCATAGTGTGCGTAGCCACCAGTTGACATAATTGCGGTTGTAACACCGTTAGGTGAGCTTGGGTCGGGTACGTTTCCAGAAACTCCAATAATCTGTGTTATGTTAAGAATTGAACCCTGGTCAGAGTAGTAATGGATATTATAGACTTCTATTTTTGCATCCACATCTTTAAGGTCAGCTCCAATAGGTGTTATGTGGTAGCATACGTCTACGTGAACACTACCTTCTTCTTCAGAGGAGAGGGTATCATAGTACTGTTTAACTCCATTTATTTCGACATATAGAGTTGTAGTATCTGGAATAGCTTGGGCACGCGCTAAATAGGGTGTGAAGAATGGTTGGGTTTGATCTGCGCTACTTGTGAGTGTTAGATATGATAATGGCAGTATTGTTGCTGCTCCGATTGTTAAGGCGAGTATGCTGAAGAGCAGCATTCTTTTTGGGTTTTTAGTTTGTTTTTCCATCCGTGATGACCTCGATTTTTTGGGTTGGTATTAAATACAGTGCGATCTTTTTTTCAGTTTTCATTTGTTTTTCACTGGTTTGTATTTCTCAGGGCAGCATATAATTTGATGTTTAGAACAATTTTTGCTTAAAGTGTTCTAATTTTAGAACAGACATAGAACTCTATCATAAACTATTTTGAGACATAATCCGCTTGTTTAGTGTTTTATTTTTTATGCTGTAGCATCATGTAATTTAAAAACAAGATGCAGTATTATTAAAAACGTTGTAGGAATTATCATAAAAATAGCAGAGGTCTATCTTTAGTTAATATTTTAGAAATGCTGTAATATGTGTGTGCATGTTCTGACCGGTCTTTAGTTCAAAGTTTTGTGGTTTTCCATTTTTTAAGGGAAGGATATATCTTAGACAAAAACTTATGTCTAAATTTATCAAGTCAGAGTGAAAAGTATGTGTCCAGAAATGCACAAAGTACCGGGTAACAGTATCAAAGTTTTAACTAAAGATGCAAAACAAATGGTTAATGGTCCATATTACTGCCCGAAGTGTCGAAAAGAATTATTACAAATTTTAGGAAATGTTGACAAGAAAGAAATTTATGCCGTATGTAAATGTGGTGTAAACCAGCAGTTAACTTATGCCCCTGTTTTTCAACCAATTGATTACTACAATAAATTTCGAGACATCTGGAAAAAACAAACTTACGGCATAATCAAACATTAATCTTTTTTGATAACTTTCGTTTAAACGGACAATTATAAAAGACACATTAAACGGGGTCTGATGTTCTATCTGAAACACTTGACACTTTTTACGAGAAAATGTGCACCAATACTGAAAAATCAACAACTACGCCATACAACAAACATACCACACTTTAAGAACAAATTGAATGCAAGATTAAACCAGAAATGCCTCTAAAAATGAAAACAGCTACCGCTATGTATCTATTGGAAGATGGCTAAAAAGAGGTTGGTTTCGTTGCAGCTACGTAAAAAAGTAAAACATTAAAAATGGGAGAGAAGAAAGAAAATGTTTTTATCCTTTGATGACTGATAGCGGTACAAGACGAGCAACTTTAGTTGCTATACCAACTTGGTCGCTAACATTTGCCACTACATCAACGTTTTTGTATGCCTGATCAGCTTCTTCAGCTAACACTGTTGGACTGGCTGCTCTAACAACTATACCGGATTTTTCAAGTCGTGTTTTGATTTCTCCGCCCCAATATTTGCGTTTAGCTGCAGAACGACTTAGTAAACGACCAGCGCCGTGTGCTGTGGAACCAAAAGTTAAATCCATGGCTTTTTGGTTACCAACTAGAACCCATGAACTTGTCCCCATACTACCAGGGATAAGAACGGGTTGGCCTTCACTTCGGTAATTTGCAGGTACATCTTGATGCCCAGACGGGAAAGCACGTGTTGCACCTTTACGGTGAACCCAAACCTTCTTTGTTTTACCGTCAACATCATGATTTTCAATTTTTGCAATATTATGAGCTACATCATAAACAAGTTTTAGACCAAGTTTTTCTGGATCTTGTTTTAGTACTTGCTGGAAGCTTTGACGCACCCAATGCATAATGGCTTGACGGTTAACAAATGCATAATTTACAGCACATGCCATTGCTTGATAATAGTTATGAGCTTCAAGACTTGTTCCAGGTGCACAAGCTAATTCTCGATCAGAAACAGTGATATTGTATTTTTTGACGGCATGTTCCATGACACGTAAATAATCAGAGCAAACTTGATGACCATAACCTCGAGAACCACAATGTATCATAACCATTACTTGTCCCTCATGAGTTATGCCAAAAGTTTTGGCAGTTTTTGAGTTAAAAATTTTATCAACCTTTTGAATTTCAAGAAAATGATTCCCTGAACCTAAAGTACCAATTTGAGTTAAGCCACGACTTTTAGCAGTATTTGAAACCATATCAGGATTAGCATTAATCATACACCCTTGTTCTTCACAATTCTCAGCATCTTCCGCCCAACCTAAACCACGCTCAATTAAAAAGTTCACACCTTCAACAGTTAAACGATCTAAATCACTGTTACTTATGGTTAAATCTTTTCTACGACTACCCAAACCTGAGGGGATATTGTGAAAAATAGTTTCTGCAAGAGCAGGTAAATGTGAATGTATATCTTGTTCAGTAAGGTTTGAAGCTAAAAGTCTAACGCCACAATTAATATCATATCCGACACCGCCAGGACTTATAACGCCTTCAGTGTAGTCGGTTGCTGCGACACCGCCTATTGGAAAACCATATCCTTCATGACCATCAGGTAAAGTAATTGAGTGTTTATAAATACCAGGTAATTGTGCAACATTAGCACATTGCCAAAGAGTTCTATCAGTTTGCATTTTTTCCAGTAAAGCTTGATTAGCAAAAATCATGCCTGAAACATGCATAGCCTCTTTGTACTGTGGAATCTTCCATATGTAATCATCAACTTTCTCTATAGGAACACGTTCTGGAGCTGATCGTCCTTCATCTTCGCCCAAAAAATTTCACCAGCTACACAGAAAAGAGAGAGGTATTATAAAACATTTAGGACGCCTGTTTGTCTTGTGTTTTTTTAGCGTACTCTATAAAACCAGAGAGACTGTTTTCTATTGCAGTTTTAGCATAAATCTTGTGGTTTCGCAGAAAAGCGGAAAGCTTGCTCATTACAGGGTCTTCCGTAAAGACACATTCAGTAATTTGCTCAAAAGTTCGACTTTGTTTTACCGCCTCTTGCACAATTTTGTCCCACATCAATAATTGCGCTTTATAGCCACGTAAACGTCTAACGGCATCACCTGCTTTTCCAAAGTGACTATAATATAGTAGAGAAGGACGATAATTGATGAGTTTATCTAAGGATAAAAGAGATGCTTCAAGATAGAATGGATGTGGAGTAGTTGGAGATACCGTGTCGAAATCTTGGAAGTAAGTACCGGCGGCATCACCTGGAAAGACACCGTTGTTGAAACTTTCATGAAAACTTAGATTATGTGAAGCATGCCCTAGTGTCTCAAAAATGGTTAAAGTGCCATTGTCACCAAGATTAAGTGTACCTTCAGTCATAGCGATTACTCTATTTTGAGGCACAGGTTCTGGTTTTCCAAATATCTCACTTACAAATCCAAGTACTGATTGTGAAGAGAGCCAAAGTTTTTCTGGGTCTATTATGTGTGGAACACCTTTGGGGTGTACGAGGACTTGGGCGTTTGGTAAATGTTTAAGCAAAGTGCCTACACCACCGCCATGATCGAGGTGAATATGTGTGATTGCAACAGTATCAACCTCTTCAGGGTTTATTTTTAACTCAGCTAAACCGCAGAGTAAGTTAGGTATAGAACTTGTTGGCCCTGACTCGATAAGTAGAGTTTTTTTATCAGTTTTTATTACGTAACTTCCGATGAGGTTTTTGTATCCACCTGTTTCAAGATCTATTAGGTACAGATTTTTGCCAATTTGTTTAGTGTGCAAGCATTAACCCTTCTTCTTTGACGACAAGTAAGAGCAATTAATCATAAAGTTTTCCATAAAATTGTGCGTATCACGCAATAAATTTAATTATTTAGATGCTCTCAAAGTGGGTAGCCATCGGAGAAAGTTAAAGTGAAAGCTATTATCTTTGGAGCACCAGGTGCAGGTAAAGGCACTTACTCAACTAGGCTTAAAGCCAAACTTGGTGTTGAAGTTATTGCCATGGGAGATATTTTCCGTGCGCAAGTAAAAGAAAATTCAGAGTTAGGTATAAGAGTAAAGAGTTATGTAGAGAAAGGCGCGTTAGTTCCCGATGAAATCGTTGTTGAGGTACTAAAACAGCATTTAGCCAAAGTTCCACAAGGTTCAGGTGTAATCTTGGATGGTTTTCCACGGACGCTTGAGCAAGCTAAAACGTTAGAGGAGATTTTTGAGCTTGATGTTATTTTGTTGCTTGATGTACCTGATTGGATAATAATTGAACGACTTTCTTCTCGTCGGGTTTGTAAAAACTGTGGTGCCGTTTACAACATCAGGTTCCTTAAGCCTAAAGTTGAAGGTATTTGCGATAAATGTGACGGTGAACTCTATCAACGCTTAGACGACAGCTCAGATGTTATTAAGAAGAGACTACAAATATATCAAGACCAAACTAGCCCTTTGCTTGTCTACTATAAAGAAAAGAAAGTACCAATTATTACTTCAGAAACGACTAATATTGACACACCACCAGAACCACTTGTTGAACAAATGTTTGAAGAACTAAGAAAACTAAAAATGGCTTAAATGTCTAAAATAAACTCTAAAACTGCATTTTCTTCTTTTTCAGGTATAACAATCATTCGGTGGTAAGTCACTGCTTTTACCGCCACTTTTTGAACATGTTTCTCAGGCTGAAACTTTTCACCCCAAATATGGGCAGTAATTTTGATTGTATCAGTTGTTTTAGTCCAATCAGTTATTTGAAATTTTGAGTACAACATGCCTTTGGTTTCAGAATTCACCAATAAAGCTTCAAGCCAATTATACAAAAGAGCGCAAAGATCACCAGCTTCCACAGTTATTACCTCCTCGTCCATTTGAGCAATTTTTCCAGTTTTAGTCATAGTCTCAAACATGGCTAACGCAGCATTTTCATAAGCTTCACACAGTGATACCCCATAAACTCTAACATAAACATCCGCTGTGTGCTCTAAAAACTCAAATTTTCCTTTAAACTGTTTTCCGCTCATTTTAAAAATCACATACTACTAACTATTGAAACATCATTTCTAAAAATGCTTTCCCAAACGCAAACAGAGAACAAGTAACTTCCAAATTTTAAAAATATTTGGAAAGGGGAATTTTGTGACTTTTTCAATCTTTTATTAGTATTATTATGTTTTTTAGAAGTGTTTTGAGATTTTTTGAATTGCAGCTTTAGCTAATTTTGCAGAGGCTTCAATATCTTGTATGTTTAATACAGCAGTTGGGCTATGTATGTAACGTGTTGGAATTGAAATTGTACCACTTGGAATACCTTGACGTGTAAGGGTTATTCTGGCAGCATCTGTACTACCCATTAGACCAGATTCAAGTTGTATTGCAATTTTTTCTTCTTCTGCAGAGTCTAAGAGCCAACGTAAAATTTTAGGGTGAGTAATTAAACCTGAGTCGGAAACTGTTAACACGGGACCTTTTCCGGTTTTTACACTTGTGTCATATTTGCGAACCCCCGGAACATCACCTGCAACAGTTACATCTAATGCCAAAGCAATGTCAGGGTCAACACCAAAAGCAGCAGTACCTGCACCACGAAGACCTACTTCTTCTTGAACAGTACCCACAGCACACACCGTACAATCCGTTTCATCTAAAAGCTTGAGTGCTTCAACCATAACTAAACAACCAGCACGGTTATCAAAAGCCTTGCCCATCACCAAGTCTTTGTTTAGAGCAACATATTTCGTGTCAAAAGCCACAGAATTACCAATAGATACACCCAATTTTTCGGCATCTTCTCTGCTTTCAGCACCAATGTCGATAAACAAATCATCAAACGCTAAAACTTTATTGCGTTCTTCCACTTTTTGGACATGTGGCGGCTTTGAGCCAATAATACCGGGGTAGACGCCATTTTTTGTGTGGACAGTTACTTTTTGGGCAGGCAAAATACGATCATCTATACCACCAATTTTTGAAAACTGCAAAAAGCCTTCTTTTGTGATTGTTTTAACCATCAAACCAACTTCATCCATATGGGCGGCAAGCATAATTTTTGGTTTATCTGATTTGCCTTTTTTTATAGCAATAACATTTTCAAGCCTATCAACATGTATCTCGTCAACATATGGCTCCATGAGTTTAGTTAATAATTCTCGAACAGGAGTTTCGTTGCCTGTTACACCACAGGCGTTTGAAAGTTTCTCTAAAGTTTCGTTTAATGACAAACACATGCCTTCTATATCAATAGTTATGGTACTTTTGAAGTGAAGTATTATTAAACAATACTGACGCGGATAATAAAAAATTTTGATAAACAAACAAGTTTGAGCGTGATAGTAAACAACTAAATCGTTATGTCATTTTTTAGTTATTCTATTTCA
>WREZ01000046.1 GCA_009779045.1 Candidatus Bathycorpusculum sp.
AACTTGACTTACACCGGTAATTTTGGCTAACTCAACTTCAAACGTATCTACAAGACCCATAACATCTTCAGGAAAACGAATTTGGACAAGTAATGCAACTAAACCAAAAGCAACTGGCTCTTCACCCCAACCCTCAACTTTAGAGGATTCGGGAAGAATTTTTACAATTTCAGCTTTTAGAGTATCAAAACTTGCCACTATGTCTTCAGGAAAAACTTTGTATGTTACAAGGATAGCGCCCATCAAAATTCACCAAACAGTAATTATGGTCCTTGAAAACCACATTTTGGACATTTATAGAGACGCCCAAATTTGCGGCATTTTCCATCACGTTTAAGTTGCATCTCACCGCAGTTTGGACACAGAAACTTTGTTGATTCTGATCCAGGCGCAATTGGCTTCCCACAACTTGTGCAGGTTACCATAGATAGTACATTTCTTTCTGTCATTACTACTAACACTTCTTTGCGGTTTCTAATGTAGGGGTTCCTTATATTTGCTATGCTTAAAAAAACACATGTTTTAGTTTTAATTCAAATAAGAAAGCCACAAGTCAGAAAATAAGAACCAAAAATACGGCACTCTAAACAGGAGACACAATAACACTAATGATGATAATTTCACACCATTACATGGTGCACACATTACATAACATACTTTGGATTAAGATAGATGATTAAGTAAATTTATTAATTAACTTATACTTTATTTTAAGGCGGTGTCCATTTTGGGCGTAAACTTTAAAGATTTAATACCAAAAGCTCCTATAAAACTTGAAGACTTAAGTGGCAAAGTAATAGCTATAGACGCCTACAATGCTATCTATCAATTTCTAAGTGGCATTAGACAACCAGACGGCACCCCCCTTAAAGATAGTACAGGAAAAATCACAAGCCATTTAAGCGGATTATTCTATCGCACAGGCAATCTTGTCGAGAGAGGTTTAAAACCAGTCTATGTTTTCGACGGCGAATCCCCCGCGCTTAAAGCAGCAGAAATTGAACGGCGCAAACAAATCAAAATACAAGCAGTAGCAGAATACGAAAAAGCCGCCACAACAGGAGATATAGCCAAAATGCGCAGATACGCCCAAGCCACCACAACTATGAAAGATTACATGCTAGAAGATAGCATAAAACTGTTAGAATTAATGGGTTTACCATGGGTTCAAGCTCCAGGAGAAGGAGAAGCCCAAGCCGCATACATGACCAAAAAAGGCGACGCAGACTATTGCGTAAGTCAAGACTACGACAGCCTACTTTTTGGAGCCCCTAAACTGCTACGTAATGTTACAATTTCAGGAAGACGCAAAGCACCAGGCAAAAACATTTACGTTGAAATTACACCTGAAGTAGCAGAATTAACTAAAACACTAAACTTTTGCAAACTAAACTATGAACAATTAGTTGATGTAGGCATATTAATTGGCACAGACTTCAACCCCGACGGCATAAAAGGACTAGGACCAAAAACCGCACTAAAACTAATTAAAGAACACAGCACCTTAGAGGCAGCACTTACACATATAAAAAACGCCACTTTCCCAGTTGAACCAAACAAAATCAGAGACATCTTCCTACAACCAAAAGTCTCAGACAACTATAAAATTGAATGGAAAAACCCCAACCACCAAGAAATCATCAACTTTCTATGCAACGAAAAAGAATTTTCAGAAGAACGCATCCAAAAAGCCCTTGAACGCATAGAAACAGGAAGCAAAAAACAAAAAAGCAAAATATCACTAGAAAAATGGTTCAACTAACCCTTTTTCTATACAATAACACAACAGACAGCAAACCCATTTTGTAAACAACTTACCCAATTGAGATAGAATACAGAGGGCACTGAAAAAAAGACCCTAAAAAAGAAGGTTTATTTTACTGTGACAGACTTTGCCAAGTTACGTGGCATATCAGGGTCATAGTTAAACTCTAAAGCCATATAGTATGCTAAAAGTTGTAAAGGTATAACAAATGGTATTGGAGATAGCACACTTGGAATGCCTTTTGGAACCTCAAAGTAGTCGTCAGCTAAAGATTTAATCTCATTGTCGTCTTCTTCAAGTATGGCAATAATTTTTGCCCCTCTAGCTTTCATTTCCATTATGTTGCTAATTGTGTTTTTGTGGGTGTCGTCTTTTTGGCACACAAATACCACAGGTGATCCGTCCTCAATTAGGCTAATGGGGCCGTGTTTGCTTTCACCGGCTGGAAATACAACAGAGGGGATGTAAGCAATTTCCATAAGTTTTAGTCTACCTTCAAATGCAGTAGCAGTGCTTATACCTCTGCCAAGGAAGAGAAATACTTTAGAGTTAGCGTATTTGTGGGCGATTTTTTTGGTTTTTTCTTCTTGTGTGTTAACAACTGTAGATACAATGTCAGGTAGCTTGTCAAGTTGAGCGTCAAGGATATCAATTTCAGATTGAGATACTTTACCGCGTTTCTTAGCTAACCGTAAAGCTAACTGGGCAAGTACAGAGAGTTGGGAAGTGAAAGTTTTAGTTGCGGCAACACCTATTTCGGGACCAGCTTGTGTACCTATGTAAACACGGGATATACGGGTTAAAGTTGAACCGATAGTGTTGGTTAAGCTTAAGATGGTTGCAGCTCTCTGTTGTGCACTAACTACGGCCGCGATAGTATCAGCGGTTTCACCTGACTGGCTTATAGCTAATATAGTACTGTCAATGTTTACAGATTTTCCGTATTGCTCTATGAATTCGGATGCGTACACGGGATAAGTGGGTAAAAAGGCTAGTTTTGAAAACATGTATGATGCTGCTAGGCAAGAGTGGTAACTTGTTCCGCAGGCTACAAGAAATATTTCAGTAGCGCGGTCAAGAAAAGTTGACATTAAATCAAGGTAGTGTTCTTGAAGACGGAGTGTGTTGCGTAAAACTTCGGGTTGTTCATGTATTTCTTTTATCATAAAATGGGGGTATCCTTGTTTAACTGCCATTTCAGCAGTCCATTCAACAATTTCAGGAACGCGGTCAATTAAATTGTCATTGTGAATGTTTTTTATTTGGTAGCCGTCAACAGTTAAAACAACAAGCTCGCCGTTGTTTATCATTACGGCTTTGTTTGCTAAGGGTAAAAATGCGGGAATGTCTGAGGCGCAATAAAGGCCATTTTCACTTATGCCTAAGACAAGAGGGCTTTCGTTTCTTGCGCAAAAAATTTTGTCAGGTTCGTGGGAAGAAATAACTGCTAGGGCATATGAGCCCTCAAGACGTTTTATAGCTTCTTGGAGAGCGGTTATGAAGGAAACAGTGGGTTTATTTTTTATGATTTCTTCAATTAAGTGGGGGATAACTTCGGTGTCGGTTTTTGAAATAAAGGTGTGTCCGAGATTTTGAAGTTCAAGTTTTAATTCGTTAAAATTTTCAATGATTCCGTTGTGTACAACGGTTATTTTGCCTGTGCAGTCAGAGTGAGGGTGAGAGTTTATCTGTAGGGGAGCGCCGTGTGTGGCCCAGCGTGTATGACCTATGCCAATGTTTCCAGGTAAATCATTTAGATTTAGGGTTTTGTGTACTTCGTCAATTTTTCCTTGGCCTTTTTTTAGAAATATCTCTCCGTCTGAGAGGGTGGCTATCCCAACGGAGTCATACCCGCGGTATTCTAAGCGTTTTAATGATAAGTGAATTACTGGGGAAGCAGGTTCATTGTTTTTTAGAATACAACCAAATATTCCACACATAATATTTTCCTTCAGCAGCTTTGTTTATGTAGTTTATGGAGGGGGATTATTTATTAATTTTTAAGGTAAAAATAATACCGTTAAAAAAAAAGTGTTAACGGTACACAGAGTTAATACTTAAAAAACAACAACCAGCAACACAAAAACAAAAACCATAAACAAATTTTTTATAACAGTAACCAAAAATAACCATGACACATAATGGAAAAAAAATGCCTACTCCAAAACAACAACTACAACAACAAAAAACAAGAAATAAAAGAAATAAACATCACACAAAACCCCCAAAACCTAAAAATGATACTAAACAACCTAAGCTGGAAAATCCTAACAACCCTAACAGAAAAAGAAATGTACCCCCTAGAAATAGCCAGACACCTAAACGAACACGAACAAAAAATATACTACCACATAAAAAAACTAGAAAAAGCAGGCGCAATCACCATACAAAGAAAAGAAAACAAAAAAGGCGCCACAGCCAAATACTACAAAAACACCGCCCCCGCCTTCGGCATAGAAATCCCAACCACAACAACAAAAACACAAAACAACAACACAACACAAACAACCCAAAACATTTACACCCCAAACACCCCAGAACCAATACAAAAATTTTTCCAAGAATTCCTAAACAACAACAATAACACCCTAGACGGAAAAATCATAGTCGGCAGCCCACAACCCCACGGCCCATTTAAAACAAGCGCCAGAGACGGCCACTACGCAGCACACTTAACCCTCTTCATAGGCCAATTCACCCAAATACCCAACGAATTCGCCGTAAAACTCGACGTAGACGTAAAAGCCGAAAAAGAAGAAAAAAACAGCCTAATACTCGTAGGCGGACCAGGCACAAACCTATTAACCCAAGAAATCAACGAACACTTACCCATAAAATTCATAATGCACCCCTCTGACCAAGGCTACCTATTTGGCGGCTTAACATCCGAAAAAACCGGAAAAAACTATACCTCTGATAGTGCAGGCCTAATAGCCAAAATCAAAAACCCCTGGAACAAAAACAAACACATAATGGTCATTGCAGGAAACAAAGCAGTCGGCACCAAAGCATGCGTATTAGCATTAACAAATTTCTGGGAAAAAACCCTACAACACTTCAACAACACAGACACATTTGCCACAGTCATCCAAGGCTTCGATCTAGACGGCGACGGAAAAGTAGACGCAATAGAGGTATACGAGTAGTGACAAAACAACTAAAAGAACAAATTACAGCATTCGGACACCCAAACATCTTAGCCACACACCCAACCACATTAATGATCACCAAAGACAAAGAACTAACAAAAAAAGGAGACTGCATCATAGCAATAAACGCCAACAAAACAATCCCAGATCTAAACCCAGAATTCAAACAAAAACTACAAAACCCCAACACTAAACTAACCATAACAATAGAAACCGACAACTTAATTGAACAAATTACTGCCTACGGCGCAACCGAATTAGAACTAAACAACAACAATGACATGGTCATTAGAAAAAGCAACTTCACCTCAAACCGCACCTTAGCAATAAAAGCAAACAAAGCAGCAAAAGACCTACCACGAGAACTCATAAAAAAACTCGAAAACCCAAACCAACAAATCAAAATAACACTCACACTAACATAACACACAACCCTAAAAATAACAAACACCAAAAAAATAAACAATACACAAAACTAAAAACAGTACACTAACGAATTTGAACATCCATTACAACTTGTTGCTCATACGGCGCTGTTTCTCTAACACATTTAACACACTGAAAAGCAACTACACGCCTATTTTGCTGTTCAACTAAACAAGTAAAACGTGTTTTTAAATCCTCAATGGTATCAGGTTTACGAACAAAACCATAAAAATGCACTAATCCACCTGTAGATTTTAGGGTTTGACAAGCAGCATCAACAAAGTCAATAGCAGTTTCAGGCAAATTCATAATTACTCTATCAGCAACACCCAATAAGTCACCATTAACTAATTTTCGGGCATCCCCTAACATAGGATAAACTCGATTTTCAACTTTATTAACTTGAACATTAATTTTAAGCAAATCAACCGCGTTAGGATTAATGTCTACGGCATACACTTTCGCTTCAGGACATAATTTACCAATAGGCACAACGAAAGGACCAACACCCGCAAAAAGATCCACTACAACCTCCCCAGCACAGACAAGTGTTGCTACGCGATGATGTTCCTGAGAGAGTCTTGGAGAAAAATATGCTTTAGCTAAATCAACATGGTATTGGCAGCCGTATTCATTATAAACAGTTTGAGTTCTGTTCTCACCTATAATATAGGATAAATCACGAATACGATAAACACCGCTAATCGCACCTGCTTTTGCATGAACACTCTTTATGTTTTTATGCGCTTTTAGAATTGCTTGCCCAACAATTGCCTTGTATGGATCTAGTTCAGGGGGAAGTTCAATAACAGCCACATCGCCGACAATATCAAGTGAATGAGGAATACTTGAATGCAGGTTAGAGGGCAGTTGCCGTTCAAGAGCGTGAGTTAAGGTTTCTTCAGTATGACGTTTTTGAGAGAAAACTTCAGTAGTTAATATGAGATGGGGGGCAGCATTTTTCAATTGGGATAATTCGTTTTCATTTGGTTGTCTTACAAGGGGAATCCAAAGTTGATCAGCTTGTCTTTCAATAAACAGAGTTTTATTTACTAGGTCAAGTTTATGTGCTAAAGAGATGATTTTTTCACCTAAATCTTTAGACACTTTAACGCAAACCGTGTTTATCATATGTAATCAACTGATTTTCTCTATTCTGTAGAGGTTATTTACTTTTTCAATACTAAATACTGAGTTTAGCATGGTCTCCATGAGCCAAATATTAGCCTCAATATGTTCAGAGAGACAGCGTGTATAAAAAACTGATTGCCCCTGTGCTAAAGCCATGTAGGGAATAAGCATATCAGCTAAAAATAAGTCAACTGTAGGCTTAGCGTTCAATTCAGAGACAAGCAGTGCAGCCGCTGCTTCTCCAACAGACTCACTGGTCTTACCAAGCTCTCCAAGAGCGTCTGCTCCAATAAGAGTATCTGTATCTGTTTTAGCCCATAAGGCAAGGGAACTACCTTTCTGATAAGGGTTTGACTGATCATTTAAAACCTGAATGTGTGAGGGGTAATTGTTTTTTGTTAGAATTTTCATTGCAGCGTCAGCTTGGCGTTTAGCAACTTGTCTATCAGATAGAAAAGTACAAACTGAAACACCGTTAACATTTTTAAGGTTACCAAATTGTTCAAACTGAAACGGTTTAAGTGAAGCAGGTTTTACTGTTAGGGTTACTTCACCTAAACCTTTGGGATAGTATCCATATTTTTGCACAGTTATCTCTGCAGTTACACCTAGTTTATACAGGGTTGGAAGTAACACAAACCTAAGATAATTGATAGTTGGAGCATGTAAAGTATCAGTGCCACCTTTAGCCACATGTAAGGTTACAGGGTGTTTAGCATATACACAAATAGGAAGAGCAGCTAAGAAAAGCACAGGTATACTGCCGGCAGTCTCAATTACCGCCTCAATATTACCACCTTCAATAGTATTAGGCGTAAAAAAAAGCTCCTCAGAACCAAGCTTGGCACCAGTAACAGTAGCATTACACAATTTTGCCGCAGTCAAAACCGATTCAAGATGCTGCCGCTTCAACCCCGACTGAGGCCTACTTCGCCTAATATTTACTATATGCAAAGGCTGACACGTAATAGCTGAAACAGCCACAGCCAAACGCAAAATAGTACCACTACCACTTTTCTGACTACCATCAATCTCAAACATTAAACACAACTCATAACAAACAAGCAATACAAATAATTAAATAAGCATCAACCACTTTTAAAACCTGAGGAAAACAACATGAGCAACGACAAAGAAAAACTCAGCCAACTATCCACAAGAGTCGATGAACTCTTAAACACCATAAACAAAATCACAGAAGAACTACGATCCATATCAGCCACACTAAAACTCCTCGCAATAGCACAAACACAAACCCAACCAAAAACAACAACAAACAACACCGCGACTACACCCAAAACCCAAACAACAACACCAAAAACAATCGACACAACACCTATCACACTAATAACAAATTCAACAAGCACTACACCATCAGCAGCTCAAACAGAAACAAAACTACGTTCAATTGATGATGTGCGCATGTCTTTTCCTGAAGATCTTGAGAAAAAATTAGATTTCGAAGACAAAGGCGAGTATATTACAATTAAACTCAAACAATTCCTCGGCAGCGACAACTTTGCCAAAATCGCTTCAACAGCCCGAGGAATGAACGGAGAATACATAAGCGCAGGAAAAGATAGCCACTTCCGAATACCAAAAAAGAAAATCTAAAACACTACTAA
>WREZ01000047.1 GCA_009779045.1 Candidatus Bathycorpusculum sp.
AAAACCTACTCAAATTTTTTGTCCAAGATGTGCCAGCCCAAAAATTCACCTTTTCAGCAGCCTGGATTTATGGCTAACCCCACAATCCTATCTTTGTGACGACTGCGGATATAGAGGCGTAATTGTAATGGAACTTGAAAAAGAAGAAGAAGGGGAATAGTTTAACAAAAAAGAAGAAAATTAAAGGTCCTGATTTAGTCAGGTAGTTCAAGGCATAGTTGTTTTTTGAGTGTTTTGTATCGGTTGCGGACAGTAACTTCGGTTACGCCTGCGGCTTCGGCTATGTCTTTTTGGGTTTTCTTTTCGTTGCTCTGTAGGCATGCTATGTAGAGTGCTGCGGCTGCTAGGCCCATGGGGTCTTTTCCGGCTGCGGCGCGTTTTCGTCTTGCTTCTCTTAGTATTGCTATAGCTGCGCCTTGAGTTTTTCCTGAGATGCCTGTTTTTTCGGCGATTTTTGATACGTAAGTTAATGGGTCTGCGATTGGCATGTGTACTTCAAGTTCGCGTAGGAGTAATCTGTAGCATCTTGCAACGTCTTTTTTGTCAACAAGACTGGCCTCAGCGATTTCTCGTAGAGTACGGGGGGTTCCGCTTCCGCGGCAGGCAGCATATAGGGCTGCAGCTGCGATAGCAGCAATGGATCTGCCTCGTACTAATCCTTTGTCTAAGGCTTTTCTGTAGATGACAGCTGCTTTTTCTTTAATTGGAGGTGGGATGTAGACTTTATCAGATAAGCGGTCTAATTCAGCCATTGCTTGTGCAAGGTTTCGGTCAACAGATGAGTGGACACGGCTTCGGATTTGCCATTTTCTAAGTCGCCACATTTGTAGTCTTGTGGATAGAGGAAGTTTTCTTCCGAAGGCATCTCGATCTACTTGACTTATTGCTGTTGATAAGCCTTTATCGTGAACTGAGTAAGATGTTGGAACACCAACACGACTTCTGGAGGCTTTTTCTTCTTGGGTGAATGCACGCCATTCTGGACCTTTGTCCATCATTTGTTCATATATAACTAGACCGCAGCCTCCGCAGACGGTTTCGCCAGTGTCGTAGTCGTGTACTAAATTGTCACTGCCACATTCAGGACACTTGTCAGCTAAACGCTGTGCGGGTTTTGATGTGTCTTTTGTGCTCAATTTTCTTTACTCCTTAATGTTTTTGCGTTGTGACCTTCACGGTTGGCCGTTTGGCTGAAGAAAAACTGTACATATGGTCTACGCAAAAAGCTTTTAACTATTCCACTATAAAAACATTGTGGTATTATTAAACTTATCGGACATATAACCCAACAAAAAACAACACCCATGAAACAATCTACAAAAAAAATGACAAAATAACACAAATACACAACCACAAAACACAACGTTCCCATAGAAACACCCAACAATATATTCAAAAAACAAAAAAACTATTTTTGACAACTTGAACAAAAATACACGCATCCACCACCATGACTAACTTTTTCTATTTGACAACCACAAACAGAACAAAAATGATCCTTTTTATTTGACCCCATCATAGCAACGTACAAACCAGATTTACCATATAAATCTACAAACTGACTCTTGCCACCAGCCTCTAACCGTTCCTTAATTAATTGAACAATCGCCACATAGAGACCCTGCTTTTCCTCTAACGTAAGCATACCAGTATTACGTTTAGGACTAATTTTAGCGCGATATATAATGTCCTGAAAAGCACTATTAGACACCCCAACAATAACAGCTGTTTTTCCAACTAAAGCAGCTTTAATGTTCTGTTTCTTATTATCAAGTTGTTTAATGAAACATTCAAATGTAAAGCTTGGTTCAAGAGGGTTTAGTATTTGACTAAAATCTCTATTGTAGAGATAAACAGTTTTTAAAAAAGAGTCCTCGACAACTTGTATACAGCCCATACCCGTTAAATTAATTGTTAAAAAAACGTCTTGTAGGTCCATTTTTAGGTGAAATTTAGACAGCGTAGTTTGTGATGTATGTAAAGATATGATACCACCGTATTCAGGTGCTAAAACTATGTTCCAACTGTTATCAAGTTTAACAACAATAGTGTTACCTCTAGACGTAACCAAGAGAATTTTGCGGCCAATCATGTAGTTAAGAACTTGATTTGCGCTTATGAAGCCTTTTTGTTGAAACTGCTGACTATTTTGCACTTCATAATTTACAATTATTTTACCAGTTAGTTCTTTGCTCATTTGATTTGCAAGAATATAAATTTCAGGACATTCAAGACTCATGTTAATCGCTGCATCAAACAGTTTTTGCGTCTTTTACCTCATATATAATGTCACGAGCAAAATGCATATTTTGTGAGTCTATCTCCTGAATCATCTTGTTTACCATTCGACCGACCACAAGAACTAACACATTTAAACCCCTAGAAGCAGCGATGACAGCTGCATGACTAATACCAAATTCTATATCAGCCTTAAGGCTTAATTTATTAGCTACTGCCCTACCAACAGCCCCCATAACACCTATACGATCAGGTTTAAAATCATTAATTAACTCAGTTATTTTTACTATATCAACTGTCCTTGAACCACCTTGTCGAATACTAGGTAACTTGACTATTAAAATTCTACCTTGCCTTAGTTTTATCTTACCCTTTAGATCTTTCAACCCTATATCTTCACCAGCCTCAGCATCATTTGTTGCTATACCAACAGCTTCAACATCTGGATCAGTTACAGATACAGTATAAAATATACCACCTTTAGTGATTAAACCCACTTGTTCGTTAACCTTTACTGGAAGAGTAGCCAGAGCTATCCAGGCATGATCAACTTTTAACTCGTTTTTAATAGATTTAACGTATGAATCTAGATTTTTTAGTTCTTCACGAAGTTTTATAATTCCTTTTTGCGTTAGACGATAATCAGCCCGCTCAGATCCTGCCTCTAAGAGACCTTCTTTGGATAGCTTTTTGAAATATTTAGAGATAGCTTGAATGGTGATACCCATGGTTTCACTTATGTCTTTTTGCTTTACATGGGGTTGATTCCGCATTACTTCAAGTAAAATTTGAAATTTTGTAAATTCACCCTTATCTCGGAGCAAAAGGTTTGGCAGCGGTTTTTTCATACTTTCCTATTCAACCTGTAGTTAACCAACGTTAAACGAATATTTATATGTCTATTGGATAAATTATCCATAAGGAGTATATATTCACATGCACATAATGGAAGGTTATTTACCACTTGAATGGTGTTTAGTATGGTTTGCAATATCATTACCTATACTAGTTTATGGTGTTTACAAACTAACAAAAATCACAAAAAAGGTGCCTGAAGCCAAACCGCTTTTAGCATTAATGGGCGCATTCATCTTTGTAATATCCGCCCTCAAACTTCCCTCTATGGTATCAGGAAGTAGCTCACATCCAACTGGTTCAGGATTTGCAGCCATATTTTTCGGCCCCGCTGTAGCTGGCGTACTTTCCTCGATAGTTTTGGTATTTCAAGCATTACTGTTAGCTCATGGTGGATTAACTACGCTTGGTGCAAATCTATTCTCTATGGGCATAGCTGGACCCGCAGTGGGTTATGCGGTATGGCTAATATTCAAACGAACAAAGTTCAATGACCCTGCACGGGCTCAAGTTGCCATGAACGAAGAAGCATCATATAGATTAATCAAAAAGACAACATTTCGCGCCTCTATAGGCATCTTTATTGCAGTTGTCCTTAGCGATTTAACAACATACGTTGTAACCGCCTTACAGCTAGCTCTTGCTGTCCCATTAGAAGGAGGCATCGCTGCATCCTTTACAACGTTTCTAAGCATATACGCCGTAACACAAATTCCATTAGCCATAGCTGAAGGTCTTTTCGCAGTTGTAATCTTTAGTTTCCTAGCAACCTATAAAAACAATCTTCTCTCCTTGCTAAAGGTCTTTAAGAGCCCCCGTTCAAACGGGAAAAAACAGGAGACAACACAATGAAATACCTACCCTACCTTGCGTTAGCAATTATACTACCCATGGTATTTGTAGGCTATGTGATTGCTCTAGGATATACGCCCTTAACTGAGGAACTCATCACGTTACCAGAGGAAACTGAAATCCTGCTGTTTAGTGTTCAAGCGGGACTTGGAGCGGCAACCATAGGATACTTTTTTGGCACGCGAAAGGGTGAAAAATCAAGAAAACTCACCCCAAATAAAGATGTCACACATAAGCAGAAATTTGATTTCAAATACTTGCTATTAATTGCAATTGTGATAGCTATCTTTATAGTACCGTTCGTAATTCACCCAAATGCTGAGTTTAGTGGCACAGATGGTCAAGGACCAGAGGCTATAGAAGACAGCGGCTACACCCCATGGATTGACCCAATGGGCTTCCAACCAGATGAATTAGGTGAGAAAGCGATATTCTCCCTTCAGGTAGCTATAGGTGCTATTATACTCGCTTACCTCATAGGGTATATAAAAACAAAAGGCACCTGATAACATGGACGGAAATATCAATTGAGCCATTCAGATCTCTACGTAGAAGTAGACAGGTCAGCATACACAAACGCTTTAGCAGAAAGCAGCCCTATAACAAAAACTTTTTTTGCCCTCTCGGCACTTTTTTTATGTGTCTCTGCACTCTCTGCACGAGCATTCATAGTGCCTATAATATTATTTATCATATGCACCAGTTTAACTTTAGGCATAGCTAAAGTAAAACCCCATCTCTATCTAGACATGTATGCCTATCCAACACTTATGATAATACTTAGCTGTACTATCATAGCTCTGTTTTTCGGTGTAGGAGAACCCCTAACACAAATCAACCTACAATGGACAACTTGGACTATATACAAAAATGGAGTTACCATGGCCATAAACATTTTCTTAAGTGTTATGGGCTCCCTTTCATGTCTGTTCTTTTTAGTATTAACAACCTCTATAACAGACCTTAGCTTATTACTAAGACGTGTCCACATTCCAACAGTACTAATAGAATTATCCATACTAATTTACAGATACATCTTTATGTTTATGGAAATTTCACACACAATGACAACTGCCCAAAAACTACGTCTGGGAGGAAACAGTTGGTTAAAAAAAATCCGAGAGGTATCTCTTCTAGCAGGCAACCTTTTCATAAGGACACTTGAGCAGGGTGAACGAACTTTTGTTGCTATGAATGCAAGAGGTTATGACGGAAACATTTATGCTTTAGAAGAGTTTCCAAAACCCAAAAAAACCATGCTTGCCGCAATCATATTGTTTGATGTGCTCATAGTTGCTGTAATCTTTTTAACTTTGAATAGTGGAGTCATATAACATGTTATTTAGAGTAGAGAATTTAACGCATCAGTACTCAGATGGTACATTAGCCCTAAAGGATATATCTCTAACAGTTGATAAAGGCGAACGGATTGCTCTGTTAGGCACTAACGGTTCAGGGAAAACTACTCTACTCAACCATTTTAACGGGATTTTAAAACCTACAGCAGGCAATATACACTTTGAAGATAAACCTCTAAAATACGACACTAAATCCTTACTAAATCTACGAAAAAGAGTTGGATTTGTTTTCCAAGACCCTAATGACCAACTTTTTGCACCCACAGTAAAACAAGATGTGGCTTTTGGGCCTTTGAATCTAGGTTACACCATTGAAACCGTCAAAAAACTAGTAGATGAAGCACTCACCACTGTCGGTATGACTGAATATGCAAATAAACCGCCTCACTTTTTAAGTGGTGGTCAAAAGAAACGTGTTGCACTTGCAGGTGTTTTGGCTATGCAACCCGAAGTCATTATTATGGATGAGCCCACTTCAAGCCTTGATCCTATAGCCACTAGCGACATCTTACATTTACTGCTTCAACTTAATAAAGAAAAAGGCATCTCATTGGTACTAGCTACACACGATGTAGACATTGTACCATTGTTCGCAGACAAACTCTACATCTTAAACAAAGGCAAAATAGTCTCTGAGGGCACGCCTAAAACGAGCTTCTCAAACACCGAGTTAATCCGAAAAGTAAACTTGCGCTCACCCCGTATAGCTCACTTATTTGAAGTTCTAAAGAAAGAAAACAACCTACCCATAGCTGACGAGCTTCCCCTAACAATTAGTGAGGCAAGAAGGGAAATTTTGCGGCTCATAGCTGAAGTCTGTAAAGAGACTAAAAATAGTGTTTAGCCAAAGTTTTCCTATTTTACCTTAAGAAGTCTAAGTGAGTTAACCATAACTATTAGTGCGTTACTTTCGTGAATTATGGATGCGGTTAAAGGTGATATTAGGCCTTGGCTTGATAGTGCTATGCCTATGATGTTTACGGCTATGGCGAAGGCGATGTTTTGTTTAATTATTGAGAGGGTCATTTTTCCAATTTTTAGCATTTTGGGCAGTTTTGATAGGTCATCAGATACTAGTACGATATCGGCGGTTTCTATGGCTACTTCTGTTCCAGATAGGCCCATGGCAATGCCAATGTCTGCTTGGGCTAGGGCTGGGGCGTCGTTTATTCCGTCTCCAATCATGGCGACAGTTGATCCTTGATTTTTGAGGGTTTGTATTTTGTTTGCTTTGTCTGCGGGCATCAATTCAGCTATGGCTTCGTCTATAGCGCATAGTGAGGCAATTTCGTTGGTGACGTTTTTGTTGTCGCCTGTTAGCATTATGACTTTTTTTATACCGTTTTCTTTGACTTCTTTTAGGGCGGTTTTTGCGTTTTCTCGGGGTTGGTCAGAGAGGCTTATTGCTCCAAGGAGGGTTTGTTGTTTTGCAACAAAGATGATGGTGTTTTTATCATGTTTTGTTAGGTATTCTTGGGCTTGTTGTGTTATTTGGATGTTGTATTTTTGCATTAGTCGTATGTTTCCGGTTATGGTGTTTGTTCCGTCGTTGTTGTTTATGCTTACGCCTAATCCTGGGTGGTGTTCAAAGTTGTCTGGATGGGATATGGTTAAGTCTTTTTTTGTGGCTGCTTCGGTTATGGCTTTTGCGAAGGGGTGTTCGGAGCATTTTTCTGTTTCAGCTGCGAATTGTAATATTTGATCGGGTGTGTATTGGGTAAAGCTTTGTATGTCTGTGATTTCTAGTTTGCCTTTAGTTATGGTTCCTGTTTTGTCTACGATTAGGGTGTCGATTTTTGACATTTTTTCTAGGGTTTCTCCGTTTCGTATTAAGATGCCTTGTTTTGCGGCGTTGCCTATGCTTGCTATTATGGCGGCGGGGGTGGAGAGGATTAGGGCGCAGGGGCAGGCTATGATAAATACTGCTGCCATGCGTAGGAGGTCGTGTGTTAGGGCGAAAACGGTTAGGCCTATTATTAGGATTAGGGGTGTGAAGTATTTGGCGTATTTGTCAGCTGTGCGTTCTATGGGGGCTTTTTTCTCTTTTGCTTCTTTTACAAGGGTGATTATTTTTCCATATGTGCTGTCTTCGCCAACTGCTGTGGTGGTTATGTATATAGCGCCTTGTTGGACTACGGTTCCGCTGTAAACGGTTGCGCCTTCGGTTTTTTCAGCAGGTAAAGATTCGCCTGTTATGGATGCTTGATTTATGTATGCATGTCCTTTTTGTATAATTCCGTCTACAGGAATTTTGGCTCCGGGTTTAACTATGACGGTTTCGCCAATTTGGACTGTTTGGGGTTTAACTTGGATTTCTTGTCCATCTCGAAGAACTGTTGCTATTTGAGGTTGTTCAGCTACGAGTTTTTGTATAGCGTTTAAGCTTTTTTGTTGAATATAATCCTCAAGCATTTCACCACCTATTAGCATGAAGGCTACTATAGTTGCAGGGAAATATTCGCCACTAATTATGGCAGCTAAGATGGCTACTGTGGCTAAAACGTCTATACTAAAAACGCGTTCACGTAGTGAACTAATTGCTTCATATCCAATGGTTAATAACGCAAGTATGGCAGAAGAAAATTGAAGATAAAACACTAAAGTAGAAGACAACAAGTTGAAGTTAGCTGTTAACCAGCCTGTTAAGCCTAAAAGGGTGAAAATAAGAAAAACTATTTGTTTTAAAGTCATAGTGTTACATCCGGGTTATATTAATTTTGAAAGTGCTTCTTTGAGTTCTTCAAAATACTGTTCAGTCTCACCTGAAGCGGCGGCTTCTTTTA
>WREZ01000048.1 GCA_009779045.1 Candidatus Bathycorpusculum sp.
CGACATAATCACACATTTTAGTTACAACACCTGTTGATAAATCAAGTTTTATCATGTCTACCTGTCGCACAAACACTACCTCAAAGTCTTTTGTTAAACTAAACATACTTAACTATTGTAAACATACAGTTAATGTTTAGTAGCTTATTTAACAATGTAGCAAGTAAAATATAAACAAAAACGTTAAAATGTATAATAAAAAGGGTTTGTTAGAGGTATTTTTCGTAGGATACAAGTGCAGGGTTTGTTGCTTTTAGGGCAAAGATTTTGCCTGTGCCACGTTCTGCAATATCTCCGAGAAATACGTAGAAGGGCCCTTGAACTGTTAGGTTTGCATCTACTTTGACTTTGGGTTTAATGCTATCAATTGTAAAAGTTGGCATTAACAGTTCGACCGCGCCGGTTATAATGATTTTGCCGCCTGTCATAAATGGACCTGCTCGGGATGCACAGTCTTTTTCAACATATATAGTTCCATCAGTCATACGGTGACCTAGGAATCTTCCGGCTGACCCCTTGATTTTGATTGTTCCACCCTGTAAATAACAGCCTACATTTGAACCTACGTTTCCATCAACAGTAATTAAACCACCTTTCATGCCTGTGCAGGTACCTCTAAAGGGCGAAGCTGTATAGTCGCCTGCATCACCGTGGATTTCAATAATGCCTTTTTTCATTTCACTACCTGTCCATCCATCCGAGTTGCCGTTAACTATAATTTTTCCACCGGCTAATTTTTCTCCGGTGTGCATACCTACATTACCGTTAATGATGATTTCACCAGTTTTCATGCCTTGACCAATGCGTTTGACTTTTGAAAAGTCACCTATAAGAGTAATGTTAGGAGTTTCTACTGCTGTGTCTTCACTAATGTTGAAAGCTTCGTCAAGGATTAGGTTTTCTTTGCCTTCTGTAATAGGTAGTTTCTTTATTTCTTCAAGGGTTTTTCCAGTAAATACATCAGCATTAATACATGTTGCTTGTATTGGTACGTCAAAAATTCTTTTAGGGGTGATTGTTATCATGTTTAGACACTTGCCTGTATGGTTATTTTTTCTGGAACTTTGATATAGTGATCAGTAACTGGGTAATTGTCAAATTCTATAGTCCAGTATTGCTTGAATTTGCGTTTTAGTTCTTCATCTATACGTAATGGTTCTTTTGTTTGTACGTCAAGCCACATTGTTCTGCCGGGGCGTATGGCTACAAGTTCTTTATCTTTTACAACAATTTCACCATCTTTTATGGTGTAGGTTGCGTTGCTAAAGGCTTTTCGTGCGGGTTTGTAGTCTTGAGCAATGTCTGTAGTTTCAGGATTGATATTATAAATGGCTACATCTGCCTCTGCACCTATACCAAGGTGTCCCTTGTTTTTAAGACCTAAAGTCTTAGCGTTGCCGGCACGTGTAATGATGGCTATTTCATATAGAGTATATTCTCGATCAATAGTTGGTAACAAGCTTTTCCTTTGAGCCTTCTTGTTGCATTTCTTTAAAGTAGCTTCGCGAGCTTTACGGCTGTATAACCAGGCAAAAACACGTGGATAATGATAGAATGGTCCACCGTTTGGGTGATCTGTTGTCATAGCTACTTTCCAAGGGTCTTTTATCAGAAGGGAGAGCTCTAAACCTATGGACCATTGGATAGCGTTTACGGCATTTTTCTTTTTGAAATGGAAAGGTATTATGCCACCGCTAGATTCGGTTTCTACATCGCTGTTTACCCATTTATTGTGACCACCTAGTTCATATAGAGAAAACTCGAAGGGGCCATCAGCAGTCATAGTAGTAGTGTCTGCAAAAGTAACTTGTCCAATGTCTATGGTCATGTGATTGTGAGAGTTTAAATAATTGGCAATTTCTGCTGCACCAGATTTAAAGTGAGCCCAATTATCACCTGCAAAACTGCCAAATTGAATGTGTGTTATGTGTCCAACGGGTTTATTGTCACCCTTGTATACGCTTTCAAGAGCCTGCATAGTCTCAATAGTTGTCTTATAATTACCAGGTACACCCAAATTGTTAGTATGTAAGTGTATGGTGTGGGGCATATTTAGCATGGTATTAACTTTTGCCAAACCTGTAACGATGTCACGTGGCGTTAAAGCAAAATTTGGCACTTCATCATCTAAACTATGGACGTTGCGTCCAAAACCCCAAGATTCTAATCCTCCGGGGTTAACAATTTTTATAGCATAACTACGCGTGGCACGTATCATCCATGCTATGTGTCTTGCGCACTCCTCTAAATCTCCCTTGGCAATGGTTTCAAGAGCAAACCACCAATCACCTAACAGGGTAAAGGCTGCTTTGTCAATGAGGGGGATATCGTTTAGTTCTTCATGGGCATGTTTTGCTTTCATAGCGGCCATGGAGGGGTTCATAACGGTTGTGTAACCCATTTTTGAGTAACGATAACCTGTAACATACGTGGACGGAATGGAATAGCCGGTGCCACTGCGTGTTAAAGTCGTTTTTCGAACGGCGTCTTTAACATGATCATCTGGACGCAACATTCTGCCAAGATTAACTTCAGAACCAGCTATGTGACTATGTAAGTCAACACCTCCTGCCATAACTGTTAGACCTGAGGCGTCAATTATTTTTGCGTCTCTTTCGTTAACTTTTTCAACTATGCGACCATCTTTGATGGCTATGTCCATTTTTTGGCAATCAATTTTGTTTAGGGGGTCTATCACAAAACCGTTTTTGATTAAAATTTCAGTCATATAGCAATAACCTCCAGTTACATTTTCTTTTCAAGGTTTTGTTGTCCTTGACCTTTTTCTTCTTCTTTTTTGTTTTTTTGTGTTTTAATGACCCGTACTTCTTCTAGAATGCGTCTAATTATTTCCTCATCGGGTGGTACACCTTTTGGGGCTTCAACTACTTTTTTTAAGGATATAGCTATAGAGTCCATACGGTAAGCTGTGCCGGCCTGTTCTATGCCGCACCATTGAGCTGGGAACACTACATCACCTAGTCGTGAAATGGCATTCCAATCGGGATTAATTGTAATTAACGGGTGTTTCATCATGTTTTGTATGGATTTTTTAGGAAAATGTGCACCAGGATCTGCAGAGATAACTAGTGTTGCGTCATTATCACCTCTTCTTAGCAGATCATTTGCGGTAAATTCTCCGGGATTATATTGTGGATATCCTTGGGAGAAGTCTAAGGCGAAGGGGTAACCGGTTTGCCAAGCAAAAACGGTGTTAGCACCTGTAACGTTAAAGTGGCCTCTCATAGGAGAGATTACAAATTTTGTTTTTCTGTTAAGGTCACGTGTCATAGCTATGGCGATTTCAATGTTTCTAAATCGGCCGACGCTTTGTGTTAAGCCTAAGCCGAAAAAGATTGCGCCAAAATTGGCATTTACCATAACGTCTACAACTTCTTTTAGATAGTCAACAGGTACACCGCCAACTTTGTCAACATCTAATTCTTGATCATTAACTAAACATCGCATGGCACCAAATATTTCATAGTCTGAGTTGGGTTCAACTTGAACAAAATAGTCAGCCACTTCAGCTGTCATAGTTTTTCTTACGTCAAACACAACCATTTTACGTCCATCTCGAGCTAATGATTGCGGAGGCGCCTCAACTACAGCGGCTTGTGGCCGTGGAGAAGGCTGATAACGAACTTGTGTTCTACGAATAGCGGCTTCTACTTTTTTCTGACTTGCCTTACCTTTTAATTTTTGAACATACTCCTTAAACTCACTCTTCTCAAAACGACCATCAGTAAAAGCAGTATACCTCTCAACATGCCGTGGATGTGCACTCCAGGGGTCACATGCCCAATAGACAAGAAGATCTGCACGGTGTCTAATTTGACCTAAAGTAGCGGTGGGTATACCGATTTCTTGTATAGCCATAACAGAGGGCCCATGACATACACTACAACAATTATCTAATGCACAACCTAATTCTTCAGCAAGCTCTACACCAACGTGTTGAGTTTCACTCGCAGAACTGGTCCAACCAAAAAGCAGAGGATATTTTGCGTCTGTTAGAATTTGTGCCGCTTTATAAATAGCTTCATCCATAGAGACAGGTACAAGTTTTCCGTCTTTTCGTATGTGAGGCTCAAGAATACGTTCTTCACTTTTATATCCATGAACCATTTTTGCTTCACAGACGGCACACCCATTCTTCATTTTGACGATCTCGTTGTTTTCCACTGTTACCTCAAGATCATCACATAAACATCCACATATGGGACAAACAACTGATTTAATTATTTCTACCATAAAATTACTTTCCAAACTCTTGTTTTAGAAGCTCATCTAAAGTTAAGACAGGCTTATCAGGGGCAGGTTCAACATCAACATCAAAACCTCTAAAGGTAGGCATACCTATACTGTCAGTAGCATCACTGCAAATAGCATTTGCCCAAAGTCCACAGGGCATAAAAATCATACCGGGCATTGCTCCATAGGGATATTTTTTGGCTTTAACAACAACTGAACCATAAGGAGAGGTCACCTGAACATTCATACCATTCTTTAAACCAAGCTTTTTAATGTCACTAGAATCCAAAAAACAAACAGCAACATTATCAAAGTACTCCTGAGAACCCTTACCTAACTCCTTGGCAACTCCTTGATCAATCGTTCTGCCAGTAATTAAAGTTACACGTAGTTTTTGCTCTACCATGGCTTTCCAACCACTATAACATACAATTAATTCAGTCATATTTAAGAATAATCAACAAAAACAACCAGATACAATGATACCACAAACATAAGACAACAACACAAAACACCCTTAACCCCACCAACCATCAAATACCCCTCATTACTATTAACATATTCAACAAAAAATACAGCCTACAACACAAACACTAACACAGTGTAATACAGCTATGTAATAGTTTTCGCAACTATTTTGCTGTTATTTTGGTTGTATTTTTCTGTAAACTTTAATTGGTTCAGATTTGTTTACTTTTATTATGTTTCAAGTTAGAGTTATGTCTGTGGAAGAGTATGGTTTTGCTGTTGATTTAGCTAATGGCATGAATTGGAGCATGTCGTTTGAGGATTTTAGGTTTAGTCAGTTTCTTGAGCCGGATGGTTGTTTTGTGTTGTTTGATGATTCGGTTCCGGTTGGGGTTGCTACTTGTGTTAGTTTTGGCAGGGTGGGTTGGTTTGGGAATTTTGTTGTTAAGCCGGAGTGTCGTGGTCGTGGGGGTGGGCGTTTTTTGTTAAGGCATGTTGTTGATTATTTGTTGGGTAGGGGTGTTGAGACTGTTGGGTTGTATGCTTATTTGCATTTGAGGGATTTTTATGGTGAATTTGGATTTAAAGCGGATTTGGGTTTGTCAGTTATGTATAATGATCATGTGCAAGTTGATGGTTTAGTTTGTTCGGATTTGGTTTTGGAGTCTTGTGTTGATTTTGCGGGGTTGTCTTGTTTTGATAGTGAGTTTTTTGGTGGGGATAGGTCGCGTTTGTTGAGGGGGGTATTTAGTGGTAGGGGGAATTTTTGTTATGTTTTTAGGGAGGGGCAAGTGGTGGTGGGTTATGTTTTAGTTAAAGTGCCTATTGATAGTGAGGTGGGTGTTGTGGAGGTGGGGCCGTTGGTTTGTTGTTGTGATCGGTTAGATGTTGTTTTGGAGCTTTTGAAGGCGGTGTTGTTGCGGTTGTCTGGTAGGCGGGTTTTTCTTTATTTGTTTGAAGGTCAAGGGGTAGTTGAGGAGTTTTTGTTGGGTTTGGGTTTTAGGAAAGAGTTTTCGTTGTTGCGAATGTTTTTAGGTGATTCTAAAATTCAAAAGGGTATGTGTCTTGCTGAATCTTTGGAGCGTGGGTAACTATGGTTGATTATAGCAACAGGTTAGTTAGAGGTTTTTTAGCTAAGTCTATGCCGGCTGTTAGGGCTTTAACTAAGAGAGTTCAGGAGCATAAAGAGGAGGAGGAGGTGGAGGGTTTTTGTCGGGAAGTATCGTTTTTGTGTTTTGGTAATGTGAGAAATGCTAGTGTTGTTGTGGATGGGGCTCATTTTTATTTGCGTGGTTCTGTTGAGTATGCGAATCCTCAGTTGACTGTGGAGGAGCTTCAAGGGATTATAGGTATGCGTTTGCTTCAAACGTGTGTTAATTATTGTCTTGAGACGGGTATGCGAGAGCCAACGGAGGGGGATTATTACAAGTTGTGTGATGAGCTTAAGGTGCCGTCTAGAGGTTATGTTTTGCCGTTTTTGTTAAATACTGATGATGTTGAGGCGGATAGGTATTCTATTAATCCGTTAAAGCGGTCTTTAGTGGATAGTGGGCAGAGTGCTTTTCCAGTAGCTAATATTAAAACTGAGCAGCTTTGTGTGGATAAAGAGTTTGTGGAGAAGTATGAGGGTTCTTTGATTTCTAAGGAAGAAGTGGATTTGATTTCTGAGGAGCTTTTGTGTCATGATAATTATATGGATTTTGTGGATGCAGTAAAATTTCGGCAGTTGGAGGCTTTATCTAAAGTTTTTGGGATAGATTTTAGTCTTTATGCGTTACGTATGCCTTTATCTGCTTTACAAGCAGAAAAAAAGGGTGATGTGTTGCATTATATTATAAGTGATGTTCATAAAAGTGTTAAGTCTATTAAGCAGGCATATGATTGTATGGGAAGGAGTATAACTAAACGTACTACTTTGCTTACTGTGCCTCATTCAAAGAAGGGTTATGGTTCTAAACGTGCTGCTCATGGTAGGATTTATTTTGATGGTAGTAATAATAATAACAGTCTTTTAGAGGTTAATGTAAAATATCAGCCTACGGTACTTTATTCAAACGGTATAGATCCCAAAGATGTATCTATAACTGTAGGTGAAGATAGTTTTAGGGTGGAGGGGGAGAAGTTTGTTAATTATAGTTATACTGAGACGCCTTCTTCGCCTCAGTTTTTTCTTTACGCTTTAGCGTCTCCTGAGGATGCTGTGTTATGGCATGGTATAGGTGCTTTTGCGTCGTCTCAGCTTTTACAGACTTATCTGTCAGCTCATAGAGCATGTAACAATGGTCAATTAATTATGGGGTTGCATGAAAAGTTTAATTTGCCTAGAAAAATGCCTGTGCAATTTAACTTGGTACCTGAGGGTATGTGGCGGCATTGTCTTTGTCAAAATATAGATGCAAGTATTGGAGTAATAAAAGATTTTGAAGAGTTAATAAATAGAGACCTATGGATAGAGCACCTAATAGATGAGTATACACAAAAACCAGCGTTGTCCTTGCCGCATGTAGACTTGTTAATGTTTGATATTTTGCAAATGCTCCACAATCTCCAAACAGTAGATAATAAGGTAAATAATGAAAATAACGGGGAGGTTATGTTTTTGGAGTGTTTTAGGGGGTTTGATAAAGTGGTGGCTGTTAGGGAGCTTTTTGGAGAAAAAACTGTTAATGTTCTAAGTAATTTGAAAGTTGAATTTGACACGTCAAACGGTTACATGCATGTTGACGGTGATGATGGGCATATAATAATAAGTAAGCATTATCTGCAACGGGGTGATAAAACAGACATTTATCTAGATTTAATTCATGAGTTATGTCATGTAAAGCAGTTTATGAATGGAAAAAATCTTTTTGATCGCAGCTATGAATATGTCGATAGGCCAACAGAAATTGAAGCCTACCACTACACTGTTGAGGAGGCAAGGCGTATAGGTTTAACTGAAGAACGTATTTATCAGTATTTAAAAACGGAGTGGATAAATGACGCAGCCCTTAAACGTCTTGCAAAAGCGGTTAACTTAAAACTGGAGCTTTAAACTCTAAAGCTTCACAATAAATAGTGAGCATTTTTTTTGCACAAGTTGTCCATGTAAAGTTTTCTATAGCAAATTTTCGGCCAGCAGCACCCATGCATTGTCGCAATGAAGCATCTCCTAATAGTTTTAATAATGCCTCAGCTAACTCTTCACTATGTCCACATGTTGCCAGCAACCCTGTTTTGCCATTAATAATTATCTCATTTACACCTCCAATATCAAAGGC
>WREZ01000049.1 GCA_009779045.1 Candidatus Bathycorpusculum sp.
TAATCTTGAACAATATACAACATCAGAACATATTGCTGCAACAATGCTCTATATTGCAGCATACACAAACAACGATATAGTTGGTAAGCATGTTTTAGATTTGGGTTGTGGTACTGGTAGACTTAGTTTAGGCGCAGCTTTTCTTGGCGCAGACAACGTTTTAGGGGTTGACATTGACCGAGATACTTTAAAAACTGCTGCTACAAACGCACAAAACACAGGCTTTGCCTCTAATACCTCTTGGATTAACGGAGATATCTCTATTATTAAAGGAGGTCAATGTTTTGATACGGTTTTGCAGAATCCACCGTTTGGCGTACAAACACGTAACGCTGATCGCGTTTTTTTAGTTAAAGCCTTAGAATCTGGAAAAATGATCTATTCATTACATAATCATCCTATGGTTGATAAGCGCTTAATTAGTATGCTTAAATCCTCTTCTAGACATAGCGGTGGACTATTTGAAATTCAGCCATCCCCTTTTCTAAAAAAATTTATAGAACAACATGGCGGAGTGATTCGAACAGTTTATGCAACACTTATGACTATTCCTAAAATGTTTGACTTCCACACTAAACTTCACCATGACTTTGTAATTGACCTCTACATTATTGAGGGCAGCAATTAGACACGTAACTTTTTATAATGAGTTACTTTTCCTTTTAGTAAATCAAAAGGTTTATTGCATGCGCAGAATTTTAGCATATGCTATTTATTTAGCAAAATGTGATCATAACCTCGGTTATCAAAATAACAACAATAAGTTAAAGAGAGAAAATTACCATGAATCTAAAATCACCGGAACAAAAAAACGGCTACATAGTTTTACCGGGCGAACGCTTAGGCGTCATTGAAGAATTCATTCCTGATTCAGGAACTTATGTTAAAGACAGCGTTATTTACTCAAAAATTGTTGGACACGCATTAATGGATCTTATTAACAAACGCGTCTCAGTCTATCCTATAATGAACGGCGTCGCGACACCAAAAATCGGTAGCATAATCCTTGGCCAAGTCGGAAACGCACAAACCGACAATGCACTAGTAAGAATATTCAAAGTCGGTAACAAAAAAATCAGTGGCATATTCGGCGGTATAATACACATATCAGACGTCTCAGACAGATACATTAACTCTATGAATGAAGTCTGCAAATCCGGCGATATAATGCGCGCCAAAGTCATCAGCGAAAAAAACCAAATTTACCACCTAACAACCCAAGATAGAAATCTCGGGGTCCTATACGGGTTCTGTTCACATTGCAGCACAATAATGAACCCTGACCGATACGAAATGCGTTGCCCAAAATGCGGCAGCATCGAAAAACGAAAAACATCCATCGACTACGGGCATGAACTACTCTAAGAGGTAAAAACAAATGAAAGTCAACATATTAAAGAAAAATGAACAAGAACTAAAAATCGAAATAATAGGCGCAGACCACGGCATCTGTAATCTACTCCAGAAAAAAATCCTCCAAGACGAAAACGTCGACCTAGCAGGATACGATGTCCCACACCCCTTAGCCTCTAGCCCAATAATCTATATCCGAATGAAAGATGGCTTTAAACCAAAAGACACACTACTTAACGCTGCAAAAAAAGCAATAAAAGACAACGAAGACTTCAACAAAGAACTCAAAAAAGCCCTAAAAAACTAACCCCTACATTTTACACATAAACCTATCCTTAACATTTTACCTCACACGAGATAGATCCATAGTCTTGTGCCCATTTATCTATGTTTGAACCTGACACCATTATAGACGATTTAGAAAACATTTAAAAAGGATAAAGATAAGAAAATCCAAAAAGGATGAGGGAACATATGGAATTCTGTGCTAAATGTGGTAGTCGTCTCGAACCAAAGAAAACAAAAAGTGGAAAAAAAGCTTCTTTGGTGTTTGCTTGCCCTAAATGCGGATACAAAAAATCTGAAAATAGCGGCACAGCAATTGAACCTAAACCTGCAAAAGTTATTCAACACGACCCTCAACAATTTGTAGCCGTAATAAGCAAAGAAGAACAAAAACTAACCACTCTACCAACAGTTAGAGTAGAATGTCCAAAATGTGGCAACAATACCGCTTATGTATGGCAAGTGCAAACACGAGGCGCAGACGAGTCTTCAACACAATTTCTACGATGCACAAAATGTAGCTATACCTATAGAGAATACAGCTAACTTCTTTCTTTACATTTTGCTTTATCATTTTCCTCTCGCTTATATCTGTAAATTTTTAAATTTATTTCTTTTAAACAGGGTTATCAAAGAATTAGAACAAGTTTTTCTATAAGGGTAGTGATAAAGGATTTATAACTGTGCATATGTGTGCATTATGTGAGGAAAAAATCGTGTTTAAGCTCAAAGTATCTGATGCTAAACTATTAAGAGATATGACAACCGCAATTTCAATATTAATAGATGAAGCAACCTTTAGAGTTGACTCTGAAGGCTTAAAATTACGAGCAATGGATCCATCCCGCGTGGCTATGATAGATTTCGAATGGCCAAAAACAATATTCGAAGAATACACGTGTGTTGAACCAACAAAAATGTGTATAAACATAAGCGAGCTCCTCAAACTCCTTAAACGAGCAGGTCGAGACGAATCCGTCGAACTCTCACTTGACGAAAAAACCGCCCGTTTACAAATAATCATTATGGGCAAATACTCCCGAAACTTTACAATGCCCACACTCGAAGCCTCAGAAGAAGAAGTACCTACTCCAAAAATTAATTTTAACGTAAAAGCAAAAAGTACAACTGCAGGCTTAAGCCAAGCTATAGAAGATGCACAACTAGTTAGCGATCATGTACGAATAGAGGCAGACCCAGAAAAGCTAGTCCTAAGCGCAACAGGCGACCTAATGGGCGCAACAATCACTCTACAAAAAGGCAGTGACGCACTTCTAGATTTAGACGTCAAAGAAAACTCAAAAGCAACATTTAGCCTAAGCTATCTCTCCGAAATCATAAAAGCCGCTTCAGCCACCTCAGATATCGCAACCATAGAATTCTCAAGCGACATGCCAGTACTTATAGACTTCAAACAAACAAAAGAAGGAAAATTAACATTCTTCCTAGCACCAAGAATCGAAACTGACTAAGAATGGCAAATAATAGAAACTCGCCCACAATACAACACACAAGTTTCACAAAAAACCACTTAGCCATATACCCCTTTTTAAAAGAAACTGCCCAATACCTCGCACCCTTAGACTTACAAATAGAAGAACTAACCAGCCCAGGAATGCAACAAATTTTAGACCGCGCCATAGAACGCGTAACCACAGCAATAACCGACCTTACTATTAGACCATTAAACGGCAAGCAAGGAAAATACATCATAAAAGACCCCCAAAAAGAAATAATCTCCTTCCCAGTCGCACTAATGCTCGTTTCTGCAATCGACAACTCCATTATAAAAAAACGATACGCCTTAGCTGAAGCTAAACAGGCAACACGCGAATTATTCTTCGAATCAAACGATTTAATCCTGAAAATCGCCTCTGACTTCGAATGGAATATCACACTAACCCCCTTCGATAGCATATTTGAATTCGTACTATATTTTAGCGACTTCTTACAAAACGCCAGCCACTTACATGACGCTAAATGGAAACTAGTAAACAGCAAACTCTCAGAAGGCAAAATATATCTCAACAAATATGACATTGCCCGATTACTGCAAGAAGAAATAAAACAACGCATAGAAAAACGCCTCAACAACGTTTCCATAGGCAAATACCCGCCTGAAATCTCAACAATAGCAGAAAAACTCAAAACCCTCGCCACAGACCACATCAAACATACCGACACCGACTTCCCAAAAATAGTCATCCAAGAAGCCTTTCCTCCATGCATTAACGCTCTCTATGACGCAGCCTCCAAAAACCATCACCTATCACATATAGGACGATTCGCACTAACCGCTTTTCTAGTAAACATTGGTATGAGCGCAGAAACCGTAACAGAACTCTTCAAATCTTTTTCCGACTACAACGAACGCCTCACCCAATACCAAGTCGAACATATCGCAGGTGGACGCGGATCAGGCACAAAATACACCTGTCCACAATGCTCCATTCTCCAAACGCACAACGTCTGCAAAAATCGCGACGAACTCTGCAAACGCGTATATCACCCATTAAAATATTACAAAATCAAATCCGAGACAACAATACAAAACCAACCTGAAAACATAAACGGAAAAAACAACCAAAAACAACTAACAACCAACCAACTAAAACATTAAAACAACATGTAAATTAGCTCTTTTGTAGTTATGGTTAAATTAGGGAAAAATATATTCCTCTACTTAGGTGTTGCTTATGTCTTCGAGGGATTTTGTCTACTCCAAATTCGCAGAGTTTTACAATAATCCCTCAACAGTACTTCCTACACCGATAAACTTTGAACATCGCGAATTTGCCTATCTTATGTTTAAGGAACGTTTCATGGTTCGCCACAAACGTTTCGAAAGCATGTTAATATTCCAAAATGTATTAGCTAAAAATGTGCCCTCTGATGTTTACCATTCCTGCGCTTATTATGATCAACCTGACCTTGAAATGGATAAAAAAGGCTGGACTGGATCTGACCTCGTTTTTGACATAGACGCCGACCACATCCCTACAGCATGCGGTAAAATTCATGATGAATGGACATGCCAAAAATGTGAATTTAACGGAAGAGGTATAACTCCTGAAGAATGTCCCATTTGTGGCGGTGATAGATTCTCAGTTAAAACTTGGTTATGTGACTTATGTATTGAATCAACTCGTGTAGAAACCGCTAAGTTAATTGATATGCTAACAAAAGATTTTGGTTTTGCCGCTAATGAATTACACGTTTTCTTTTCAGGACACCGCGGTTATCACGTACATGTGGAAAATGAGGCTGTGCATTCACTTGACGCCCTATCTCGAAAAGAAATTGTCGACTATGTAATGGGGCTTGGTTTATCTGTGCTTGACAAGGATGTAAAACAAAAAACTGTCAAAGGAAGCAAGCATTCTACTGCCACAAAAAAGTTTAAACTACATAATTATGGTTGGAATCAACGATTAAAAAAGGGCATGATAACGCTTCTCTCAAATGCAACAGCCGAAGACCTCAAAAACTTGGGGTTAAAAAACAACAATCTGTTTAAAAATAAAGACACTATTCTTAGTCGAGCTATTGAAGAAGGCCGATGGGATAGCATACCAGGTGTTAGCGTAGCTACCTGGCGCAAATTAGCTGAACAAGTAAAAAATTTAGAATCCGCAAACATTGATACTGTAGTAACTACAGATATCCACCGTTTAATCAGAATGAATGGCACTCTTCATGGTAAAACAGGATTATTAAAAATGGAGTTCCCAGCACACCAACTTGATGATTTTGACCCCATGACTCAAGCAGTAGCTTTTAAAAAGGGCACCGCCAAAGTGTTAATCTCTAACACACCAGAATTTAGGCTGGGCGGCGCAACATGGGGACCATACAAAAACGTTAAAGTTGTAGTACCCACTGCTGTAGCTATTATGCTAATCCTAAAAGGCAGAGCTGAGGTGGTAAACTAATGTATGACGAACTATATCAGGTATGGAAACACGAAATAACAGAGTCTACACTTGGTACTTTACCCCGCGACTTCTACGAACGCATGACACGATACCTGCGCAAAATGAACGAAGAAACCAACCAAACAGACAACAAAGCACTCAAAACAGCGTTGCTCGGAAAAGAAACTGAAAACGTCAAACGTATGCTCGGCGAACTCTTAAAAGCAAGGTACAAGAAACTATTAAAACTCACTACTCAAACCCAAAAACTCGCTACCGACATGTTAGCATTAGAAGAAATCCAAATATTTGAAAACTTTGTACCCTTCGCTGGTGCATATCAAAAATTTGCTAAAAGCTTACTCCAAGAAACCGCTCGGAAGTCAAACCAGGAACCTCGCAAACGTATTACCCTGCGTTTTTCCAAAAACATTCCCCCAATAGTAGGTGCCGACATGAAACCCTATGGTCCATTTGTCGCTGAAGACCTTGCATCTCTGCCCATCCAAAACGCTAAAATTTTTGTAAAACAGGGTTTAGCCGTAATAGTTGAAGTAACCTAAGTTTTTCTGATTAAACTTACCATACTCTTTTGTAATTCTTCAATGTGGTTGGTGCCTAATAATATGTGGCGTAGTAAGCATGTGGTTGTGTTGTGTATGTAAATTGTGCTAAAAGCAATTTATGAGGGTGCGTTTGCTTCAATTTTTTGACTTGTTGACTTGTTTATTGGCGGGTTGTTTGTTTGGTTGTTATTTGTTTTAAGTTTAAAAGCGAAAAGGTATAAGAATAGGGGCGCTACTTTTATGGAAAGTTAAAGCTGGTAGTGAACAAAGTGAACGTTCCTAAAGAAGTCAAGACTTACTGTCCGAAATGTAAAGATCATGAAGCTCACGCTGTGACTCTATATAAAGCTGGAAAACGTAGAGCTCTAGCAGTTGGCGAGCGTGCGCACGCTCGAGAAAAAAGAGGGTATGGTGGACAAAAATATGCCCTCCAACATGAATTCGCCAAAACAACTAAGAAGCAGACTCTACGTTTGAAATGTAAAAAATGTGGTTACATGCGTCATAAAGATGGAATAAGGCTAAGGAAATTGGCCCTAGTTTAAATCTAATGGAGTTAAAAATGTTATGTCAGAATGGAATAAGCTTATCCCCAAACCAAGTAGCACTTTTTTGCGTGTTAAATGCTTAAAATGTGGTAATGAGCAATTGGTATTTAGCCACGCAACAAACAAAGTAACCTGTAATGTTTGCAGTGAACTTTTAGCTTCTCCTGCTGGTGGAAAGGCCAAAATTAATGGCGAAATCCTCTCAGCTTTAGAGTAAGCGGTATAGGGGAATTGTAAATGGCCGAGCGTAAGTTTGAATGGCCCGAGCATGGCGATTTAGTAATTGCTACTATAGAGTCTGTAACTGACTATGGTGCTTACGCAAAGCTTGATGAATTTGATAAACGTGGATTGCTACACGTTTCAGAAATTTCTTCTTCATGGATTCGTAATATCCGCGATTTTGTACGTGAAGGCCAAAAAGTTGTCCTCAAAGTTTTACGTGTAGATTACGAAAAAGGTCATATTGATCTTTCTTTACGTCGAGTTACTAAGCGTGAACGTATTGAAAAAGTAATGTCATGGAAAAAGGAACGCAAAGGTGAAACTTTACTCCGTGAAGTTGCTACCAAAGTTGGTTTAACAGTTGCTGAACTATATCAGCAAGCTGGTGAAAAAATTGACGAAAAATTTGGTATATATGAGGGATTTGAAAAAGCAGTAAAAGAAGGTCCCGAAGTATTAACAAAAATTGGCGTCCCAGAAAAAATTGCCGCCGTTTTTGCTGAAGTCGGCGAAGAACGTATACACGTAAAAATGGTCAAAGTAAAAGGAGTCCTCGAAATTCGATGCATGAAACCCAATGGCGTAAAAATAATTAAAGAAGCCTTTGCAGCAGCAAAAGTAGAAAAACTCCGTGTGGCGGACGTAAAATTCTATGTTATAGCCGCACCGAAATATAGTATTGAAGCTAGCGCAGAAAATTACAAAAAAGCTGAAGAAGTTTTCCAAAAAGCTGCACAAAGTGTCGTAGCGAGCATTACTAAAGCAGGTGGACAAGGCACTTTTAGAAGGGAAAAATAGTTTGGTTTGGCAACTAAGAAAATGCACTACCTGCAAACGATACACCTTAAACAAGGAGAGCTGTCCTTGTTGCGGCGAAGCTATAAAAATTCCCCATCCAGCTAAATTTTCACCTGACGATAAATACCTAAAATACCGCCTGGCAATGAAAAGAGGTGGCGAATAGTAATGAAAGAAACATACATTAAAGAACTTCAACAAATTCAACCTAACGCCCCCGTTTTACTTGAAGGTCTCCCTGGTTTAGGTTTAGTTGGTAAAA
>WREZ01000050.1 GCA_009779045.1 Candidatus Bathycorpusculum sp.
GTCGCCACACACCTTACACTTAGAGAGAACAGTAAAGTATGGTCTCATTAATTTGTTTTTCGAATGTGGACTTTTGGGGTATAGGAAGTTTTAAATATTTTTTTGAGCTATTGTCTATTGTTAGTAGGCCGTGAGGTAAGCTAAGTATGAAAGTAAATGTAAATAGTTCGAATCCTTTCTTTATAGAAGAAACCCCTGAAATAGATGATGTTTTCTAGACTATGACGAGTTTGATGTTATAAAAGTTTGGAAGGAAAAAGAGTGTATGCCACCTATTATTGAATTGGATTTTGAAAAAGATAGTTCAACGTTTTGGTTGGCGTATGGTGTTTGTCATGCGGAAACAAAGTTTGCAGACGCAGCAGTATATGATAAATATGCTTTTGCGGGTATGGTGCAAGGCATATTTAGTGGGTTGTTTGGGGGTTTTGGTACCGATGATGAGAGGCAAGAGAAAATTGAAGGTAAACTTTTTTTCTTAAATAATCGTATGGTGGAAAATGGGATAAGTGCAAAAACAAGAGCCAAAGCATTATTGCTTCTCTTAGAGGACTTATACTTTAACATGAAATAGAAAAGCATATAGACTTTCCCACCTAACCTTTTTTAGGTGTAAAGTTTGAATACGGATGATGTGTATACGGGTTCACGTGCGACTAATGAGGTTAGTTTTCTTGATGACAAGTTTACGTTGCAGGAAATTATTTTAGATTTTTTGGCTAACCATGAAAAGTTGCAGGTGGACAAAACTGTGGATAATAAAGAGTTAGCAAATGTTTTTCGGTATTATGCTGATGCACGGAAAGTTATTTTGGGGTTGGATACAAATGTATTGCAGACAATTTTTTGTGCGGGGATGATGTATCAGTCGGAGCGTGAACGCGAAGGAGTGCCCATGGGAAAGCGATAACAATCATAAACAGACTTATTTTTAGTGTTGATTAAAATTGTAGGGTTATAATTTTTTTTGTTGTTGTTTGTAGAGGTTGTGTGAAAAAAATGTAGTGTTGTGTTAGCAGATTACTATTATTGGGTCGTCTGGTTTTTGTTTTTCTGCGTTTCTTGTTGCTCGGTCGCAGGCTAGGTTTATGTATAGGTTGTGTATGAGTTTTGCTGTTTCGTTTTGTGTGTTGTATTTGTAGAGGTGCGCGTGTCCTATTTTGCGGGTTTGTTTGATTATTTGTGTTTCTTCGAGTATTTTTATGGCGTTTAGGGTGTGTCGGAAGCTTACATTGCTGCCTTTTGAGATTTCTTTTTTGTTGTAGTCGTATTCTTGGAATATTATTAGGAATTCTATTATTTTTGTTATGTTTCTGCTGTGGAATAGTTCTGTTAGGGGGCCTTGTGTTTTGTCGTCTTTTTCTTTTATGTATATGACGTTTTTTTCTTGTTGTGTTGTCATGTTGTTGGTGCCTTGTTTGTTTGTTTGTTTTTTGTGTGTGTTGTATAGGGGTGTTATATTATTTATATGTTACCGTTTAGTTATTCTATTGTTACTTTTCAGTAATAATGCTTATATAGGTTAACAACCTACATATACATGTGGGTTAAACCCCATGAATGCCAACCAAAAGCAAATCCTCAAAAAAATGATAGACAAAGACATCATCGGCGCACGACACATACTCCACGAAAACCTCAAACACTACATCGAAAAACACAAACAAGGCAACTTTAACAACGACACAAAAGAACTATTAAAACAAGGATACATAACAAGGCATACCACAAAGCACGGAAGGAGTTACACAATACCCCCGCGCAAAGTGGCAGAGATTAAGAAACTTCTTAGTCTCTGATTTCCCCCTTTTTTAAAGGTAGGGGGACATAAAAATATTGTGTACATAGCCCTTGTGTGTGGACACAAACTATGAAAAAAAGCAACAAAGGCGGGTCTGCCTCTATTCCACAATAGAGACAGACCATCAACCACCAAAAAGTTTTGTTGAGTAAAGTTATATGTCAGCCTTGTATCATGTTTATCTCACATAGAAATTTAAGATAAAGTTCGTGATACTAACGCCCGCACGATTCAAACTTTATCACGTTTAACTAATATGTCTGGAGTGTTCTATTTTTTATGCCCCACAGAAAAACCCCGCTCGAATACGCATGTAAACTCTTATACCAAAACGACCATTACGATCAAGAAATAAAAGAACACATAAACCGCCTAAGCCCACAGGTGTTTCGAGTTAAAATTAAAGAAAAATACCCCACCATAAACGTGGACAAAATAATCCAGCACTTACCATCAAACAGTTTAATTGACGGCTTAGTTTTAGATGACACCCGCGGCTGTGGAGTATTGCAGCAAATCGGGGTTGTTCCTGAAAACACAACATGCGAAGAATGGAACGAACAAATGTATCTTTCAACAATCCACAACAAAAACAAACACAAACACACAATCAACAACAATTACAATAATGCTAAAAGAAGAAGGGTGTTTTAAGTGACTAAAAAACCAACACATGTCATAAGTAAAGAAGATGATTCAAAGCTTAGTCATCACAACAGCCATCGTATAGTAGAATTAATCACTCTATTTTCCAGTGCAGAAAAAAACGTGATAAATCAAATTGACAAAAACAGCCAACAAATAAACGAGTTAAAACAACAAATTCAAACCTTAAACAAAGAAGTAGCTCAAAACACCAAAAAACTAGAAGTCTACAAAAACGCAATAAACTTTCTAACCCCCATAGTTGGCAGCCTAATAACAGGAACCATAGTCTACTTAGTCACCCATTTTGCACAACTCTAACCAAAAACAAACAAAAAACAACAAGCAATATTGTTAGTTATGGTGGCCTCTGGCACAAGAATATAAACTCTTCTCCATCACTTGAACCAGCCGGAGCAGCCACCTAACACTTTTTCACATTTACTTTATCATTAATGTTTATGTAGTGATTAATAATGCAAAAGCTTCCAAAAGTTACAAAATATGTTCCTAAACAACCTGTAGACTTGTCCACTATTGACAGCAGTAATCCGGTTTATTTTAGCAAGTTTTGTCGCACAAAAAAAGTTGTAGAAATGATATTAGAAGGTAAAAAAGTTGTTCAAATAGCAAAACATTTCGGTGTAGACCGCAGCACCATTATGCGTGATGTGCAACGTTGGAGTCAAAGCAATGACGCAGCTTTTTTAAAAACCGAGTGGCTAGAAGCTTATGCTGATGCAAAAATAAACAATAAAGATTTAGCATTTAACAATTTAACAACTCTTCTAAAATATTTCATGTCTGAGCAAGCAAAGGCGAATATTAATGTCACAACAACAAACCAAACCCTCACCATCAACAACAACGGGCAGGGGGCTGGTTCTGAAGTATCCCAGATGCTTGGACAATACCAAAAGCTTGTCTTTGGAACAGTTGCAAGTCAAACAACAGTTGAAGTGGAACATATTTCAATTAACAATTCTAAACAACAAATATGTGAAGTGGAAGCCGACAGCTAAACAATTAGAGTTCCTGCTACGTGACGAAATAGAAGTGTTATTTGGCGGTTCCGCAGGTGGTGGAAAATCGGTTGCACTTCTTATCGCTGCGCTTCAATACGTTAACGAACCTAACTATTCCACGTTAATCTTACGCAGACAATTAACCGACGCAAAACAAAAAGGCGGCCTTGGCGAACTCTTAGACCAATGGCTAAGCAGCACCGATGCCAAATTTGAAGATAACATTTGGCGTTTTCCTAACGGTTCCACAGTGCAAATCGGATACCTAAAAGCGGAACGCGACAAATACCGCTACGACGGCGCACAATTCAACGCTATAATGTTTGACGAACTCACCCATTTCACCGAAACTCAGTACACCTACATGTTTAGCCGTCTGCGTCGTGAATCCACAAGCAACATTCCCCCGCGTGTGTGGAGTGCAACTAACCCCGGCGGTGTGGGTCATATATGGGTGAAGAACAAGTTTATAGACCAAAACCACGATCCAACATGCATATTCATACCTTCACGACTACAAGACAACCCCCACATAGACCAACAATCATATGTTGAAAGTTTAAACAAACTTTCCCCTGTGGAGCGTGAACAGAAACTATATGGTAACTGGTTTGTTACTAATGGGGATAGCTTATTTCATCGTGAAAAAGTGCAAATTGTTTCTGCTTTACCTTTAGGTCTTAAGGGGTT
The DNA here is from genome assembly GCA_009779045.1 of Candidatus Bathycorpusculum sp. Lineage (GTDB taxonomy): Archaea > Thermoproteota > Bathyarchaeia > Bathyarchaeales > Bathycorpusculaceae > Bathycorpusculum > Bathycorpusculum terrae. The sequence goes on from WREZ01000050.1 coordinate 4,162, forward strand.
TATACGGTTTTGGGATAAAGCCGCCACTGCGCCTAGGGGTGGAAGTCATAACCCGGATTACACTGTGGGGGTGAAAATGGCTGAGCAAAACGGCATATTTTACGTTTGTGATGTGGTTCGCACTCGTAAGCCGCCGGCGGATGTGCAAGCTTTGGTCAAGTTGACTGCAGAACTGGATGGTTTTCAAACGCGTGTGTTTATGGAGCAAGAACCCGGCAGCAGTGGGGTGGATGTTATAGACTTCTATGCTAGGCACGTGTTAAAGGGCTATTATTTTCGTGGTGTTAGAACAACAGGTAATAAACTGGAGCGTGCCAGCCCCTATAGTGCTGCATGGTTTAACGGTAATGTCCGCTTATTGTCTGCTCCATGGAATAGTGAATTCATAGATGAACACGAATTATTTCCACAGGGGGGGCATGATGATCAAGTGGATGCAGCGTCAGGGGCGTTTGAACAGTTACAGCCAGTTAGGTATAGTGGTTTACCTATGATTGGCTGTGTAGGAGTCTAAAAGTATGGTTGGTGCTGAGAACAAAAAAATGGTCTTTGATGATCCTTTTCGGCCACTTATTATTGCATACAATGTTGAAGAGTCCTTAGAGGATAAAATTGGCAAGTTAGTTGGTGAAACCGGATTTAAAGTTACTAAACGCACCGTCATGTTACCCGACACAAAAAAATCTGAACAGCATTATTAACAATCAATCAATCAATAAATCAAAAAAAATAGAGTTAAAAGGAGTGTTTATGGTTTGAGTTTTATTGAACGTATTACAGGCTTATTTGATAAACATCAACGATTACCCATGTTAGCAGTAGCTGACACTGTGGATACGCCTTTTGAGGGGGATAGTTTTATGCGGTGGTTCATGTTTGACGAGAAAGTAAATCGTTGTGTCTGCATAAACGCTGGGTTTGCAACCATAACCTCAGGCTTTAACACAGAACTACAAGTTACCACAGCAGCAAACACTACCGGTAAAAAACAGGAAGTTTTTGAAGAAGAAATTAAACGCAAATATCAACCGTTACTAGATTTTGTTAATGTTATAAATGGCAAAGTCAACATGGACACAACCCTGTTTTATTCAGTTATTCGGGTTTTGGTTCATGGTAAAATGGGGTGGCTTATTCTTACAAATAAAGATAGCACCATGCAGGAACCACAAAAACTTGTTACATTACCAATTAAGGTTGGTAAGGATTCGGGTTTGCAGCCTAAACTTGACAAAGACCGTGAAATCACAAGCTTTGAAATACCTGACGAAAAAGTAAAAGGCAAACCCATAACCTACAATTTAAAACAAGTGCTATACTTCAACTACCTAGACCTTTTAGGTGATAAACAAGGCCTAAGCAGCCTATACCCAGTGCTGCAGGCTTGTCAAACACGTTTTGACATACGCACCATACATTACCCTAAAACGCTGCAACGACTATGGAAAATGCCTATAATTGCGCAGGTTGACACTTCGGGGTTTGAAAAGACTCCTGAAGGCTACAAGAAAGAACAAGAATTCATGGATACTCTTTCCAAAGCTGTGGACTCAGGTAACAATTTTGCTGTAAACAAAAACATTGAATTAAAAGACATAACCCTACACACCGAATTAAAAGACGAAATACTACTTGAGAAAAGTAAGGGTGAAGAAATAGTTACACAATTTGGCACTGCACCTTTTCTGGTTAATCAGTTATCGGCTAATTATGCAACTGCCACCATGGAGTATGACGGGTTTATCAATGGTACAGTTGCGGATTTGCAAAGGTTTTTGAAGCGTGAATTAGAAGTCCAATGGTACCCCTTACTAATGGAATGCTTCTATGCAGGAAACGAAAAAGAATTTGCCTTAGCAAAAAGCGAAGTAAAAATCAAACACGTTTGGAACCCAGCTAAAAAATTGATGAGCCTAAAAGAAATGGTTGAAGTCGCCGACCTACTATACAACAAAGGCGAAGGCCTATGTGGAAAAAGTCCACAGCACGCGGCAGGTGTTGCAGGGTTGAATGGTTTAGAAACTTTACTAATTAACTCTGAAATCAAAAAGGAGGATACACCCGTATGACACAACAACATTTTTTCACCACTTTTGCCGGCATTGTGGACACAGTAAAAGATGATAACAAAGCCATTTTTAGTTTAATGACAGATGGTTCCAACAGGAACCAGCAAGGGTTAACAAAAGAAGCCATGGTAAAATGCCTAAAAAACATGAATGGCACACCATTAAGAATCGGTAAAAACTATCGAACCGGCCATAATCAACAAAACAAAATGTGTGTAGGCAAATTCTTAGACACCACCGAATATGAAGGCTACGCGATTGGCACTGCTGAAATAACAGATCCACATGTTGCGCACTTACTTAAAAATGGCGAGCTAGGCCCCATTAGCTGGCAAATGATATACCAAAAAGCCCAATGTAGCAACTGTGGAACTGACTTGTCAGGACAAGATTGGCATCAACACGGCTGCATAAAAAATGGCAGTGCGTATTCTCAACTTTTTGACGCAACCATAGTTGGCTTTGACTTTGTGGATCAACCCGCTTATCCTGATGCTGGGTTTAAAAAGTTTGTAGCCGCCGCCGGAGTGAATTTGGAAGATTTAAACAAAGATCATAGTGGCAAGACTCGTGTACTTCGCGCTTACGCGGACTTGTACGAGTTTTCACAACAACAACAACAAATAAAAGAGGAAAAAATGAAAATGTCAACCGAACAACAAAACTTGTTCTCTCAAAGACTTGACACTTTAGAGCCAAAACTTGTCGCTGTCACCGCTCAAATTGAGACTTTAACAGGCATTGTAAACACTATACAGGAACATTTTAGCAACAAAGCAAAACTTGATCATGCTGCTCTTGTTGAGGAAGCTTATACATTAAGAGCCGCAGCAGGCGTGGCCGCAGAAGCTTCTGTGGAAAAAACAAAACTATCAATTAAAACTGATGCTGAACTTGAAGAAAACATTGCAGACGCTAAAACTGTTATTGCAAACAACAAAGCAAAACCCGTGGATGTTCCACAGGCTGATGTGCCTCCGACGCAAAATTTGGCAGACGCAGGCGTACCGGGCGATAAGAAACCGTTAAGCCTAAAGGAAGTTCTTGAAGCAGAACAAAAACGATTAGGTTACAAACGTTAACCTACCCCAAAACAACAAAACAATAATTAATTTTTAAAAAAGTGAAACATTATGAGTGAAAACGAATTAAAATTAGGTTCCGCAGTTAAACTTGTGGAACTAGTAGTAATACAAGACGTAATTAAAGCCTCCACAGACTTAGCAGCCGGACAACTTGTATGCAATGACGGCGCAGGCTTAGTACCCGCAATATCAACCCTTAGTGGCACAAAAACTGTTTTTGTAAACAGAGAAGACCGCATATACCTTGACGACGAAAAAACCACTTTACCCCCAGAGTTAAAACATAAAGCAGCAATTTACGCACAAGGCGTAGTTGTATGCCAAAAAGACGCAGGTTCCGCGTGGGTGAAGGGTTCTAAACTAAAAGTTGGCACCACAGGCAAAGCAGCTCTTGCAACCGCAGCTACCGATGTAATCATAGGTTCTGTTGCATTAAACGCCGCTGCCGCTGATGTTATGGGCGTAATACGTCTTGGACAATAATAAAATCTCCCTTTAAAAAATAACAACAAATTTTTTGGAAAGTGAAAAAAACATGAGTGAATTAAGATTAATAACAACTTTTGACAACCCCAAAATGACTCCAAACGTAGACAATTTTCGTGTTGGAACAAAAGACAAA
>WREZ01000051.1 GCA_009779045.1 Candidatus Bathycorpusculum sp.
TAACCCTGGCACACCTTTGGATCCAGACCAGCAAGCAGGTTTTAACTTGGTAGAACTTATCGTAATCACCACAATAGCCGTCATAATAGCCGTTGCAGCAACTTTGTTAATACTTAGAAAACAGTTAACACAAAAAACATTTGCACAATAAAATACAAGCCTCACTACAAAACACTAATTGTGTCAGATTTATTTCGTGACATGATATGTTTTTAGTTCACGTTAAAACTTGTGGATTTGTTGTTGTAGTATTGTTGTAATGCTGCAGGCAGTTTTTGCAGTGCTAATTGTGTATGTGAAAAAGTTATGGTTGTTTTTGGTTTGTTATTGTTTGGGCTATGCGTTTTGTGTTGTCTTTGGGTTCTAGTAGTTCTTTGATTAGGTTGTATTGGCGTTGGTATATGTGGCAGTTTTTGCTGTGGAAGATTAGTTTTCCGGTTTTTAGGGATAGGCCGCTTTTTTCGTTTATTTCGTTTACGAAGGCTTCATTGAAAAGTTGTATACCGGCAATGTTTGCGGGTAGTCCACCAAAGGCGTCCCAGCTGCGGAAGTAGCAGGTTAGGTGTAGTTTGTTGTCTGAGATTTCGGTGTCTATTATGCTTAGGCAGGGGGGTTCGCTTTTTTTGTTGTTTTCGTCGAATTTTTTGATGTCTGTGGGGAGGCGGATTACCATGGTGACTTGGCGGTCTTTTTGTTCTTCAGAGTAGCGTTTTATGGCTTCTTCAATTTGGTTAATAGGATGATTTAATCGACTGCCGTAAGTGTATGTTTCATCTTCCTGTTTTTCTCCACACCAGAGGTATTCAAGGGCGTATCCTTGAACGTATTTGAAGTCGCATGAGGCTTTATCACTTACTAGAGGTCTGTTCTCGGGGTGCTCGATTTCAATTGTAAGATTTAATTTTTTAGTTTCAGTTTCCTCAGAACCAAACCCGACAGGAAAAATGTCGCCTTCATACCAAATTCTGTTTAAAGCCTTAAACCAGGCATCAGGACAATCAAACGCTGAAATCTTTAAATGCTTCATGCAAATTCTCCAACAGTCCACACAGACAGGACGTATTAAAGGTATATTTCTCTAAATATAAGTCTACGGTTTAAACACGTAAAACAGAAAGAAAAACAACAACTAACTACAAAGAAACTAGGTTAAAAGTTACAAAAAAGAAGTTTGAGGTTAGTAGGGCATTCCGCCCATACCACCCATACCCATGCCACCCATACCGCCCATGCCACCCATTCCTCCTGGGGGTGCTGGAGGCATTTTGCTGCCTTTGATACTGATTAAGTCATCAATTTTAAGTATCATGTTGGTAGCTTCTGTGGCTGATTTAATAACTTGTTGTTTAACGCGTAAGGGTTCAAGAATCATTTTCTCACACATACAAGTGATTTTGCCTGTGTCAACATCTATGCCCATGCTTTTGCCGTTTGCTTTCTCGTGTTCGCTACGTAATGCAACCATGATGTCAATGGGGTCTAAACCAGCGTTTTCTGCAAGAGTTAAAGGAATTGCCTCTATAGCATCAGCGAAGGCTTCAATTGCAAGTTGCTCACGTCCACCCACTTTAACTGCGTATGCACGTAAACCTTTTGCTAGTTCAGCCTCTGTTGCGCCACCACCTGCAGCGATTTTACCGTCTTCAATTACGTTGCGGACAACACATAAGCCGTCATGTAGGCTGCGTTCAGCTTCGTCAATTACATGGTTTGATGCACCACGAATAACTATAGTTACTGCCTTAGGATTCTTGCAGTCACGGATGTAGAGAAGTTTATCATCGCCAATTTTAACTTCTTCAACACGTTTAGCATGACCTAAAATGTCTGCGGTTAAGTCTTTTACGCTTGCAGCAATACTTCCACCGGTTGCACGAGCAAGCTTTTCAATATCACCACTACTTACGCTTTTAACAGTCAAAATGCCAGCCTTTCCAAGAAAATGCAAAGCCATATCATCAACGCCTTTTTCACAGAAAACAACATTCGCACCAGACTTTTGTATGGAGATAACCATGTCTTTTATCATACGTTCTTCTTCATCTAAGAAGAGCTGCATTTGATCTGGACTTTCAATGTTAATTTTAGCATCAAACTCTGTTTTCTCTATCTCAAGCTTAGCATTAAGAAGCGCAATTTTAGCATCATCAATAATTTTTGGCATCTGAGAACTGGCTACTTCCTTATCAAGAACCATACCCTTAACAAGCTCAGACTCATCAAGACTTTTACCATGCTTTTTAACCACTTTAATTAAATCAAGATCAGCCTTATAGACACCGTCAACTTTTTCAGCAACCTGCTTAACAGCATCAACTAGCAACTCTGTAAAATGATCCTGAGCAATGTTAATCCCTTTACTATTAAGAGAAGTCATAGCTATTTTTCGAATAGTTGCATCATCATCGAAAGCTACAGGCATAGCAACAGAGTCAAGAATCTCTTGAGCCTTCTCACTTGCCTTCTTAAAACCATCAATAATAACAATCGGATGCACATTTCTATCCAATAAACTCTCAGCCTTAGAAAGCAACTCACCAGACAAAACAACCGCCGTAGTAGTACCATCACCCACCTCGTTATCCTGAGCTTTAGCAACCTCTACAAGCATTTTCGCCGCTGGATGCTGAACATCAAGCTCCTTCATGATAGTCGCACCATCATTAGTAATAGCTATATCACCCATGCCCGTTACAAGCATTTTATCCATGCCACGAGGCCCTAAGGTTGTTTTCACAGTTTCAGCTACAACTTTTGCAGCCATAATATTACTTCTTTGAGCTTCACGTCCAATTGTTCTTCCAGTACCTTCCTTTAGCACTAGAATTGGAACTTGTCCACCTTGTGTCGACATAATATTCACCAAATACATTATTATCTAAATTAAGATTTAGTGAATTGGAACAAGCAAAAACAACATATAAATTTTTCCCAGCACCACAATGAACAAACAAAAGACTAAACACCAAAAACAAACACCCAACCAAAAAAAAATTAAAACCCACGCTCCACAACACCACACCACACCAAGTGTTTAACACATTTTCTTTTAAAATACAATTGTCACATAAAATATTCTTACTACTTTCCACAGGTAGTTGTTTTAGGTTTTTATGATGTGGTAACCTGAAGCTTTTCGTAAACGATTCATAACTGCTAAACCCATACCATATAAGGGCACACTTTCTGCCAAAATAACATCAACAGAAGTATTGTCAAACTCTCGCAACACTTTAAACAGGTTACTTGCAATTATATCAAGATTAGATCGACTACCCATGGACTTTACTATATATGCAGGATACTCTTTTTTGGTTTCATCTGTTGCTAATATACCTACTTTTTTACCTTCACAACGGTGGTATTGTTCAGATAAAAAGTTGATTTTAGCAATCATTGAGGGAATTGAACCGTCAACTAAGAACACTTCTGCATTTGGCGCATAATGCTTATGCATCATACCAGGAGACCGAGCGTATTTAACGGTAACTTCATGCTCTGAGGAAACAAAGGGATGCAAAACCACATCAGGTAGTACTGTTTGAATAGCTTCAAGAGGCGTTCCACCAGGTCTTAACAATACTGGTGGATTAACACTTAAATCTAAAACAGTGGATTCCACACCTATACTTGTTTGGCCACCGTCAAGTATTACATCAATCTTACCGTTTAGATCATCGTAAACATGCTGCGCAGTAGTTGGACTTGGTTTTCCTGAAAGATTAGCACTAGGCGCTGCAATTGGAGTATTACTTTGCTTAATTAAAGATAAGGCAACGGTGTTGTTAGGCATTCGCACAGCTACTGTGCTTAGACCCGCTGTGGTCTCTTTAGGTATTGCCTCAGAGCGTTTAAGTATCAAAGTTAAGGGACCAGGCCAGAAATGTTTCATTAACACTTCAGCAGTTTTAGGCACCTCCTTTGCAAGCTTATACACCTGACTAACGTCAGATATGTGCAAAATTGGAGGATTATCCAAAGGCCTATTTTTAGTTTTAAACAACGCCAAAACAGCATTATTGTTTAAGGCATCAACACCTAAACCATAAACAGTCTCCGTAGGAAAAGCAACTAACCCACCGCTTTGGATAATTTTTGCAGCAACTTGAATTTTTTCAGCATCAGGATTTGTTGTATCAACTTTGAGGACCACTGTTTTGAGGACTTGTTTTTGAAGTTTTAACACCGTTGATAACTCAATTTGTGGGATAGACATGTTTTTCCAGTAAATGCAAATTAACCAGTTTTTTTCGTCTGATAAGACTTCTTTAAAGCCGTGTTTAGTGTAAAAGTTTACAGTCCAAAACGCAGCCGTCCAAACACAAACCAAAACTGTTGATGACTCAATAGAAGCTATCAGATATTTGAGCAGCTGCTCACCGTAACCCTTACGTTGATAATTCGCAGACACATACATGTGTCGAATTAAGGTAACCTCGTTAACAGTTTTAATCCCTATGACAGCAACTAAAAAACCGTCTTCTTTTAACCCATAAAATTGAACATCATCTTCTTTAAGCTCCGCAAAAGTTAGACAAGTCTCCTTCCAACCGTTAGAAAAAAGTTTGTTCTCACACGCAACAGCAGCAGCGGCATCATTAATTAGATTTAAAATAGCATCAAAATCGCTGTCTAACAATAGTTTAGTGAACATTTCTTTTTTCGCCTTGCTGCTTTAGTTTAAGCTGAGGTTACAGATTCTATAAATGTTTATGTTTAGTGAAACAGCCTTTTGCATTTAGTATATGTTATTATTTTGAAAAGCACTAAACTTAAATCAATTAATCAATGTTAAAAGGTAGGCAGGTCAGTGAGAACATGAAAGTAGCAGCTTCGTGGAGCGGTGGTAAGGATAGCGCGTATGCGTTGTATTTGGCAAAACAGCAAGGACACGAAATTGTTAATCTTTTAACCACTATGTCAAGTGGGGATAAATCAAAGTTTCATATGATACGCTCAGATCTTTTAGACGCACAAGCTGACGCTATAGGTATACCTTTAATTAAAAAGCAAATAGGTAATGAAACATATGAGCGGGATTTTAAAGCGGCTCTTGCGGAATTAAAAGCTAAAGGTGTTGAGGGACTGGTTACAGGAGATATTTGTGAAGTTGCAGTTCATGAAAAAGGTTGGTTAAATCGTGTTTGTAGTGAAATGGAATTAACGCCTATTAGACCTCTATGGTTAGGAGATACAAAACAAATTTATCTTAATTTTATAGAGGCAGGGTTTAGAGCTATAGTTGTTCGCATTAATCCTAGTAAACTTGGCGTAGAATGGCTTGGACGTGTACTTAACACGGGATTTTATGAGGACATAATTAAACTGGGCAGTATTGATCCTTGTGGTGAAGGGGGGGAATATCATACTGTAGTTACAGATGGGCCATACTTTAAAAAGAGGATTGAACTTTTAGAAACACACAAACACAATCCTAAGGGCGTCTTTGACTATTTAGAAGTTAAAGACTTTACACTTAAACCAAAAAATAATAACAACAATAATGGTAATGAATAAATGATGATGATGAAGGGTTCAAACTATGAAAACAAACTTGGATGTTATAATTGCTCATAATAAACCAAAAGCAGAAGCTTTCCTCTCAGAAGTTGAAGGTAAAAACCCTCTTTTCATTGCAACAATTGCTACAACTGAAACAGGTAAAATTCCAGGTTTATCAGCGGCAGGACAAAATCCAGACTTTACAGACTTTACTCCGCCTGCAGATGCTGAATTGCTCTTGTTAGGTAAATGTAAATCTATTCAGGGTGTGCCTATTACACCAGATGGTATTCCAACTCCGGGATTAATAACAATGTCAGCACTAAACCTTGCAGATATACCTGTAGTAATTGCCAATGCAGGATGCAAAGTTAAACCTCAGGTTCCCTTCATAGAGTTAGGCGGCAATTCAGGACGTGACATTAGAACAGGTAATTCTGTAGATAATGTTGAGGAAGTTATTGAACGCGCCAAAACTGCTGGTCAACAATTTGCAAAAACCTCTGACTATCTTGTTATAGGTGAGAGTATTCCAGGTGGAACCACAACAGCTCTTGGCTTACTTTCTGCCTTAGGAGTAAACGCAGAGGGTAAAGTAAGCAGTACACTGCCTTTAAATCCTCATAATCTTAAAACTGATGTTGTTAGAACCGGGCTTAAAGCAGCTGGAGAAAAATTTGGCAGCCTAAACAACAATCCTATAAAAGCCGTTAGCTGCATGGGTGATCCCATGATGCCTGCATTAGCGGGATTAGCTATTGGCGCAGCAAATCAAGTACCTGTCTTATTAGCGGGAGGAACTCAAATGACGGCTGTTTTAGCATTAATTAACGCGTTAAATCCTGAGGTTCTCTGCAATATTGCAGTTGGCACAACACGATGGGTAACTAATGATGCAACATCAGATATTGAGGGTATAGTAAGCCAGTTCTGTGATGTCCCCATTTTGGCAGCTGACCTAAACTTTAGTGAATCCAAAATTCCAGGTCTTCAAATATATGAAACAGGTCTTGTCAAAGAAGGCGTAGGCGCGGGTGGAGCGTCAATTGCGGCTATGGCAAAAATGGGGGATGCTGTAAACAAAGAGTTACTGCTTAAAGCTATTGAACGTAACTATTCGGTATTAATGTCAATGAAGTGACCTGTTTGGTAGTTAGAGAAATTAAAAACCTTTTTTCTTTTCTTACAGTTTTGCCAGTTAAAATGGACAATAACATGTTATCTGACTGCGCACGGCACATGTTTGCTTTTCCCTTAATTGGCGCATTTATTGGTCTTATAGCAGGCACTTTTGGCTGGGCCTTATATCATGTTTTACCAGGCATTGTTGTAGGTGGTTTAGTTACTGCTATACTGCTATGGCTTACAGGGTTACATCACACAGATGGTCTGCTTGATTTTGGAGATGGCGTTATGGTTCATGGCACACCTGAACGTAAAATTGAGGTAATGCATGACCATTTTACAGGCGCAGGCGGATTATCACTTGGCATATTAACAATGTTAATTACCGCATTAACCATTGGCCAAATTAACTCTAGCATGATTATACCGGCAATTATTGTTGTGGAAATCTCAGCAAAATTCTCAATGGTAGTTATGGCACGCGCAGGCAGAGCAACACATCAGGGTATGAACACCTCTTTTCTCTCATTTATGCATGGAACACATGGCACAATTCGACTGTTAATTGGACTATTAATCTCCTTAACAATTACATTACCTCTGTTATGGTGGACCGGCGCTCTTATGTGGTGGGCAGGGATAATAATTATCCTCGCAGGAGTCTTAACCAGTTTAACAATGACATTTATTGCACATAGAAACTTTAACGGCGTAACCGGAGACGTCTTTGGAGCAACAAACGAGCTAGCACGCTTAGTCTCACTTATAGCATTATTAGCGGTGATTACCCTATGGATATAACCGCATTAGTCATGGCCGGCGGCAAAGGCACCCGCATGGGACTAAACACAGAAAAACCAATGATCCCCTTCCTTAACAAACACCTAATTGACTATGTAGTAGCAGCAATTAACCAATCTAAACATGTTAAAACCTTTTACATAGTTACAAGCAACAACACACCCAATACAGAACAACACTGCAAAAACATGGGATGGAACATTCTTCACACCGACGCAAACGGCTACCATGATGACCTCAAACAAGCAGCCCACAAAGCCAACCTAACCGGCCCAATATTAACAATGCCCTCAGACGTACCAGCAATAACAGGCAAATTCCTCGACAAAGTCATCAACGAGTTTGAACAATGCCAAAAAGAATTCTTAGCAGTCTTTGTACCAATACAAAAACGCCTAGACTTAGGATTATCCATATCTAGCACAGACGAATACAAAGGCACACTATACGCCGTATCAGGCATAAACATAGTCAACGGAACAAAAATTCAAGAAAA
>WREZ01000052.1 GCA_009779045.1 Candidatus Bathycorpusculum sp.
AAACATGTAAAATTGAGCAGATAAGTAAAAAAGAGATGCACTAGTTTGTTATGACCAGTGTACTTTTAGGGACTTTTATTTTTATTGTTACAATTTGAGCCAGAGCAAAATGCCCATATTATCCTGGCAATTTGAGCCAGAGCAAAATGCCCATAATCAAACCGTAAATTGCCAGTGCTTCAGCCAAGGCGACAATTAGGAAGCTTTTAAAGAAAGTGTCTGGCTTTTCAGCTAGTGCGCTGATTGCAGCGGTGCCTGCAGAAGATATAGCCATACCGGCGCCTAATGCGGGTAAACCGATAGCTAAAGCGGCTGCAAAGGCAATTGCAACTGTGTCATAATTACCCGCAATGCCTTCTGCAGTGGGGGTGTGGTCAGTGACTGCGTTTTGAACTGTATCAACGGTTAATGCACTTGCTATACCCATTATAGGTAAGAGTACCAAAGGCAATAGCACAAACAATAGTATTTTACGATTCAAGTTTGAGGTCAACTCCTAATTTTTTCATCACAATGTCAGCTATTAACCTTTTTATTTTAATGCTGAAATTAAAGCATAAAAAAGGAACAAAACAAACATTTTAACAAAAAACCAGATGTATCAAAACATGACTATAAACAAAGCATTAGCTAAAAAAAACTATTTGTTTGTTGTCTAGCTTCAAGCATGCTTTTAATTCGTTTAGTCCTTATAAATTCTTCACGTTCTTTTTCTTCCAAAACAAGCTCTATCCATTTTACAGTATCATGATATTTGGGCAAGAGAACATATTTTAACGCGTTAACGCGGCGTTGAGTCTTATTGACAGCATTTGCAAGTTGAAAAGTAGTACCTTCAACTCTTGCTAACTCACCAATCAATTCAAGCACTCCTTTAAACTGTTTAAAGGCCATATCTAAATTAGAACTAGTATTTGCAAAGCCATAGTCAGGCTTTGTATCCCCTGCACCTTGAAACTTTACAATAGGAACCGTAACACCCATTATACTGCGAGCATCTACCAAATAGTTAATTTTAGCCGAAGAACCTAACACAGCATTTGAAATAGACTCAGAACCCTGAGCAAGGTTTGCTTCTCGAAGACTCTGATAAGCAACCAGTAACGCCTCCGTTAAAACAGCACGCTTATGCTCCGCTTCAGAAAGACTATTTCGCAACTCACGCAACAAAATATCACGCTTATACTCCAAAACCTCCCGCCCTTTCTCCGCTAGCTTTAAAGTTTTTTTTGTTTGAATCAAGCTGATTCTTGTTGGGCTAATATTTTCAATTGGCATGAAACTTTGTTACCTACGTAGGTTTTTTGTAATATTTCGCAATATATTCAGGTTTAATAGCAGTTAATTCTTCAGTAGACAGAAGCGAAAGGGCATCCCAGGCTATTTGCAGTGTTTCTTCAATTGAACGGTTTTCAGTTAGACCTTGTTTGATTAAGTGTTTTTCAAAGTATTCTCCAAAACGCAGATAATCCCGATCTCTACTTCCTAAACCTTCTTCACCAATGATAGTAACTAGGGATTTAGCAGCGTTATATTGTGCATATGCAGCATACAGTTGACTTGAAACGTTATCATGATCTTCTCGGGTGAGGTCTTTGCCGATGCCGTCTTTCATTAATCTAGAGAGGCTTGTTGTGATGTTAAGCGGTGGATAAATGCCTTGTTTTTCTAATGCTCGTGAGAGGACAACTTGGCCTTCTGTGATATAACCTGTTAAGTCAGGAATTGGATGGGTGATATCATCGTTTGGCATAGTTAATATTGGCATTTGGGTGATGGAGCCTTTCTTTCCGTGAATTCTACCGGCGCGTTCATAGAGGCTTGCAAGGTCGCTGTACATGTATCCGGGGTAGCCTTTTCTGCTAGGTACTTCTTCCATGGAAGAGCTGACTTCGCGGAGAGCTTCACAATAGTTAGTCATATCGGTCATAACTACTAGAACGTGTCGGTCTTGTTCATATGCTAAGTATTCTGATAGAGTTAGACCGGCTCTTGGGGTGATAATGCGTTCAACTGGGGGGTCGTCTGCTAAGTTGAGAAACATGGCAACATTTTTTATGGTTCCGGTTTCTTCAAAGCTTTTCTTAAAGAATGCGGCTTCATTGTTTTTTAGGCCCATAGCTATAAAGATGATGTTAAAGTCTTCGCCTGTTCGGATTTTAGCTTGTCTTACTATTTGAGCTGCAAGCTCATTATGGGATAAACCTGGGCCGCTGAAGACTGGGAGTTTTTGTCCTCTTACAAGGCTGGTTAGACAGTCAATTCCTGATATGCCGGTTTGTATGAATTCTCTTGGGTATTCTCTGGAGATAGGGTTTAAGGGGTCTCCGTTGATATCGCGTTTTTCATCTACAAAAAAGCAGGGATGCCCATCTATGGGTTCGCCAAAACTGTTCATGACCCTTCCTAGCATATCAGTTGATACTGGGATTTCTAAGGGTCGGCATAGAAATCGTGTATAGATTTCTGTGGAGGATAAGCCGTTTGTGCCTTCAAATACTTGAACGGCTACAGCTTTTGGCATAATTTGAATGACTTTGCCTAAACGTATTTCGCCTGTTTGAGTTTTAATGTATGCAAGTTCATCATAACCAACGTTTTGTACGTTTTCTATGATAATTATTGGGCCTGAAATTGAAGCTACGCCTTTATATTCTAAACCTGATGATGATGTTACCATTATAATTACCTCATATTTGTCTCCAATGTTTCAAAATGTTCTCGCATTCGTTTATCTAACTCGTCAATCATAGACAAGTTGTCATTTGTTATACCGGTTTTTATACGCATAATTTCCTCAATAACAGGTAAAGCGGTTATTTTAGTAATAGGTAACCCTTTGCTGATAACATTGTCTGCTAAATGATGGAAGTCTAGAACTATTTTTAGCATTTTGAACTGTTTTTTAGGGCAACAGTAAGTGTCAATAGCATTTAGTGCGTTTTGTTGCAGTATTGCAACGCGGATAATTCTTGCAGTTTCTAAAATTAGCCGTTGTTTACCAGGTAAAGCTTCTGGGCCTACTAGTTTGACAATGTTTTTTAATTCATCTTCAGTCTCTAAAATGCGCATAGCTTCTTCACGGTAAGTAGCCCATTCTTTGTCAACATTTTGATGCCACCAGTCCGCAAGTTCTCCAACATAGCCACTGTAACTATCCATCCAGTTAATAGACGGATAGTGGCGTGCATTAGCTAGTTCTGAGTCTAATGCCCAAAAAACGCTAGTAAATCGTTTTGTGTGTTGAGTTACAGGTTCAGAAAAATCTCCACCCGGTGGAGAAACAGCGCCAACAGCACAAATAGAGCCAACGCGTTTATCAGAACCTAATGCTTCAACCACGCCGGTGCGTTCATAAAATTCGGCTAATCGTGAAGGTAAATAACTAGGAAAACCTTCTTCAGCAGGCATTTCTTCTAGTCGACCAGAAAGTTCTCTAAGAGCCTCAGCCCATCGGCTTGTGGAATCAGCCATTAAAGCGACTGCATAGCCCATGTCACGATAATATTCTGCAAGAGCAATTCCAGTATAAATGCTAGCCTCACGGGCACTAACAGGCATGTTACTGGTATTAGCAATAAGAATAGTACGCTCCATAAGAGGATGCCCTGTAGTTGGATCAGTTAATTTTGGAAAACTATCCAACACATCAACCATTTCATTGCCACGTTCACCACAACCAACATAAATAATAACGTTAGCATCAGACCATTTTGCAAGCTGCTGTTGTGTAACAGTTTTTCCTGCACCAAACGGTCCAGGAATAGCTGCACTACCACCTTTAGCTAAGGGGAAAAAAGTGTCAATAACACGTTGACCTGTAATTAAGGGGGTAAATACTGATAAACGTCTATTGTGTGGCCGGGGAATTCTCACAGGCCATTTTTGAAGCATACAAATGTCTGTCTTTTTACCATTTGATTCTTCTACAGTAACAATTACATCAATTACAGTATAGTCACCTTTGGGTACAACATTTGTTATAGTACCTGAAACGTTGTAGGGAACAAGAATTAAGTGTTCAACAAGAGCCGTTTCTTGAACAGTTCCAACAACATCACCGTTTGAAACGGTATCACCAATTTTTACTTTAGGTATAAAAGCCCATTTTTTCGCTCTTGAAAGAGAAGTTACATCTTTAATAGGTTTAATAAAAGCACCAGTTAAGTCTTGTAAAGTTTCAAGAGGCCTAGCTATACCATCAAAAACACGACCTAACAAGCCAGGACCTAACTCTACAGAGAGAGGCGCCCCGGTACCTACAACTGGATCGTTTAATTTTAAGCCAGTAGTATTTTGATAAACTTGAATAGTAGCCTTATCACCCGCTAAACGGATAACTTCACCAATTAAACCAGCTTCACCTACTTGGACAATTTCATGCATAACAATATCTGTCATACCAATGGCTTCTATAACGGGTCCTGCAACTCTACAGACTTTACCTACCATAATTTAAACCGCCCCAAACATTTTTTTTGCTACTTCAACACGTAAAGTGGGCTTAATCTCCTGCAACTTATAATCTAAAGTAGCATCCAAAACAATTTTACCATCAAATGTGTGAATTTTACAGCCGCCAATATAATTTTCAATTTTATCAGATAATCGCAGATCCAACTGTAGTTTTGCAGACAAAGTCGCTAACGCATGTTGAGTTAACCATTTATGATCTTTAGCATTTACCTGCAGAACCAAACTTTTTTGACCAAGCCTTACAGCGGCAGCTTCTATGATTTTGAAGAGATAATCAGTATATTTCTCACTCTCAACAAAGTCTTTGAGCTTAACAAAAGCCTTTTCAAATGCGTCATCAACAGAACCGTCTTTAGCTTGAAGTACGCTATTACGCATATCTACTTCAGTTACAGAGGCAATTTTTCGTGTTTCAGAGACAACTTTTGCGTTTGCTTGGTGGATTATTTCTTGACGAATTTGATCCGCTTTCTCAGTAGCTGTAAGCAAAAATTCTTTTGCAGTATTTTC
The DNA here is from genome assembly GCA_009779045.1 of Candidatus Bathycorpusculum sp. Classification (GTDB taxonomy): domain Archaea; phylum Thermoproteota; class Bathyarchaeia; order Bathyarchaeales; family Bathycorpusculaceae; genus Bathycorpusculum; species Bathycorpusculum terrae. The sequence goes on from WREZ01000052.1 coordinate 4,987, forward strand.
AGCTTCTAAGAGCACAGTTTCTGCTTCCTTTTCGGCAGCACCAATTACCTCAGTTGCAATTGCCGAAACACTATTTTTGACATCCAACATTTATTCACCTTGCTGTGATGATAATATTTTACCAATAATATCAGATAGTTGAACCCTATTTGAAGGCTTCTTACTTGAAGGTATCTCAACAATTAAAGGAGTTGTACATTCTAAACGTACTTGATCAATTTTTTTACGAATAGACAACTCGTTTGAGAATACGTCACTAACTATTATAATAGCTATATCTGTGCGCTTGAGCGCATCGTTTAAGGCTTTCTCTGTTTCTTCTAGAGAGGATACCTCTACACCGTCAACACCTACTGAACGAAAGCCAGTAAGCATATCGTTGTCACCGATTACGTAACCTATCATTCCATTAATCGCCAGATATATCCTTAAATCTTAGAGTTACACCTTAGATTTTGTCATAAAAATGTTGCTACCTGAAAGAATGATTTCAACATCAGTTACATGCATAAAAAAAGATGTTGAAGAAGTACTGGAAACGTTAAGTAACTTTGGCGAGTTCCACATTATTAAAGAAGCACAAGATGACGTCGACAGGTCTGAATATAGAAACACTATTCAGAAGGTTGAAGAAGCCATCATTAATGTTGATGCTTTAATCAAACAGTTTGCCAACGAAAAAGCAGGTCTCTTAGACATATTTAAAGAGGAGCAGACAACAAAAACTGTTGTAACGGCAAGTAATTGGCAAACCCTAGCAGAGTTAACTATAGAGAAAATATCCACCGTTTTTAAAGACATTGAAGAAGTAAAAGGGGCATTAAATAATTTAGGCAAAGAAAAAGAGCAACTTGCTAACATTAAAGACAAGTTGTCCATCATGGAGACAATAAATGCAGATTTTGCATCCATGAAAGAGTTAAACTTAATTCACGTTATATTTGCAAGTGTGCCTTCAAGAAACATTGAAGGTCTACAGACTGCTCTTGCAAATAAACCCATTTATATTAGTCATCATAAACTTGGAAAAGACTCCAATTTTATCTGTGTAGCAGCCCCTGACACACATTACACTAACGTAGACAAACTTTTAAAAACGTATCATGCTGAAACATTTCAAATCCCCAAAGATTTACCAGACAATACAACTGATGCCATTGAAGAATTGAAAAATAAATTAAAAGATAATGCGGAAAAAGAAAAAGAGTTAACGGTTAAGTTAAATAAAATAGGGGAAGAGAATAAGAAGGATTTTGCTGTTTGGAAAGAAACTGTAGAAAACTTTTTGTTGTTGTTTAGTACAAAAGCAAAAATTGTGCAGTCAGGTCCATATGCAACCATTAAGGGTTTTACCCCCGAGGCAAGATTTAGTGAGTTAAGTGGGGAGTTAAACAGAAAGCTTAGTGGAAAAATTATTGTAATTAAAGATGATCCAGAAGTTGTATCTGCAGGTGAGCATAGTCATGAAATACCAGTTAAGGTAATGCCGCCTACAAAAATAAAAAATAACAGATTTGTTAGACCTTTTGAGGAATTAACAAAGCTTTATGGGTTACCAAAATATAATGAAATAGATCCCACGCCAATTATGGCAATAACTTTTCCTATTCTTTTTGGGTTAATGTTTGGTGACCTTGGACATGGCTTACTTTTACTTATAGGTGGGTTAGCGGTGGGTATGTTGATAAAGAAAAATAAAGGTATGAAAAACCTGTGTTATATCATGGCGGCCTGTGGTTTAGCGGCTTGTGTTACAGGTGTGTTGTTTGGCGAGTTTTTTGGTAAACAGGTATTTGCGCCGTTATGGTATAGTCCCGCTGAGGACATATTTAATTTCCTAATCTTTTGCATGTACGTAGGTATAGCTCAGATAATAATTGGTATAACCTTAGAAATGGGTAATCATATTGCAAATCGTAAAGTAGCTGATGCCTTACTTACATCTGTGCCTAAAATAGCGTTCTTTATAGGCGGTGTTTACGTAATTTATAATTATCAATTAGACTTTGCCGCTTGGCTTAGCGGACCAATACTTGCAGCTATAATCCCATTTGTCATTCTAGTTGTTGGTAAACCAATATACTTAGCTATTGCAAAACCCGTAAAAACGTCCGGTGAACATGAAGAAATGGACAGCCTAACAAATAGACTCTTTGAAGGCGGAGACTTTTTCACAAGACTCTTAGGCAACACCATATCTTACTCAAGAATTCTAGCCCTACTCATGGCACACTGGGCACTAATGTTAGTAGTCTATGAAATAGCAAACATCGTAGGCACAGCATCAATACTAACCATGATACTAAGTACCATAATAATCATCGTTGGAAACATATTCGTACTCGCCCTAGAAGGCCTAATCGTATTCATACACACACTAAGATTACACTTCTACGAATGGTTCAGCAAATTCTACATGGGTACAGGAACAGAATTCACACCCTTCAAAAAGAAACACACATACACCAACGTAGTCTTCGAAAACGAAAAAGACAAAGAAACAGACAAAAAACAATAGAGTTAACACCTCTTTTTACAATTTTATTTACTTCGTCTAAAACATCATAAAACTGTTATTTGTGCAGTTTCACTACTTTTTGGCTATAAAGCTAAAAGTTTTTATTTGCTTAAAACACATTTCACTATTATGGGCTGCGTTAATAGGTTTTTGATGTTATCATTTATCTTTTTATTACTGTCAAGCTTAATGGTGTTAACAATTATACCGGTAACGGTGCAAGCAGCAACTAAACCCTCTATACCACAATTCAGCGTAAATTTTGTTAACCACCCTTATGATGTACCACCTACTACCTCAACACACCCCTACACAGGAGTAGTTACAAACACACCTGGTTACCGTGTAGATAACTGGACAATAGATGTTA
>WREZ01000053.1 GCA_009779045.1 Candidatus Bathycorpusculum sp.
AAAATTTTACATTTGACCCCTGAAGGGTTACTTGAGTGTTTACAGGACTTTGAGGTTGTTAATCAACACTATAGTAATGTTTGTCTTTATTCTAGTTTGGTGTTTGCAGCTGATATGACTTTGCCTGAAGCTCAGACATTAAATGATAAGGTTGACAAGTTTGAAGTTAAAATTAGTAAACAGTTGACGTTTTATCGTTTAGAATTAGGTGCCTTGTTAAAGAGGTGTCCGCATTTTATCAATAATTCTGTTTTAGTTAATTATCGTCATTTATTAGAGCGGGTTTATAGACGTGTTGAGCATCAATTGTCAGAGGTTGAAGAGCAGCTTATTATTGAAAAAGATCAGTTTGGTGTTGATGCTTGGGAAGAGTTGCAGAGTAAGTGGTTAAACACTCGTACTTTTGAGGTTGTTGTTGTGGGTGAGAAAAAACTTCTTAGTTATGGTGAAGCTAATGGGTTGTTGCATCACGCTGATCGTGCTACGCGTGCATCTGCGAATCGTTCTATTTATGGCCTGTTAGGTAGGGATGGTGAAGTTTTTTCGTCTGCGCTTCGAAATATTTGTAATGATTGGATAATGGTTTCTAAGCGTAGAAAATATCAGACGCCCATGGAGGCTAGTTTAATTAATAATGATACTGAGCAGGAAATAGTTGATAATTTGCTTGTTAGTATTGAAGACGGTGCAAAAATGTATCGCCATTATCTTAAGGTTAAAGCTAAGCTTATGGGTTTGTCTGTTTTGGGAAATCATGATATTGTCGCACCTCTACCCGATGTAACTGAGTTTAAATTCACTTTTGATCAGGCACGCGACCTTATAATTCGTGCATATAGCCGCTTTGACCTTAGCTATGCAGAAGCGGTTAAGGAAATGTTTGCTAAACGTCATATTGACGCTACACCGCGTTTTGGAAAACGCAATGGAGCTTTTTGTGCAAACTTTTATAATGGCGAATCTGCATACATTTTACAGAGCTTCAATGGTACTTTAAGTGACGTGTTTACTTTAGCACACGAGTTAGGGCACGCAACACATGACTGGTACATGGCACGCAACCAAACCCCTCTAAACACTAATGTGTCCTCCATAGTAGCTGAGACAGCCTCTATTTTTGGCGAGTTACTCTTAACAGACTTACTTTTAGCCGAAGCCACATCTGATGTTGAACGTAAAGCAGTGTTATGTATGGTCTTAGATGAGGCTGGTATGACCGCTTTTCAAGTTACCTCTCGAGTATGGTTTGAACAGGCTCTCTATAACTCTGTTGAACAAGACGAATTTTTAAACTACACAACAATCTCTAACCACTGGGTTAAATCACGTGACCGCATTTTTGACGACGCAGTAGAATGGTTCCCCGAAATGGAAGCCGAATGGACTATGAAACCACATTACTACATGGCAAACTATCGCTTCTACAATTATCCATACGTTTACGCGCAAATGTTTGTCTACTCCCTATACAAGCAATATCTATCAGAAGGCCAAACATTTGTACCTAAACTTAAAAAAATCTTATCAGCAGGAAGCAGCCTATCCCCCTTAGAAATTGCACAAACTATACAATTAAACCCTAAAACAGCAAACTTTTGGCGTGGAGGGTTAAAAGTTTTTGAAAACTTTATCCAAGACCTTGAAAAAATAAAATAATCCTAATTGAGTACCTTATTGCTGAGTGGGCATTATTTTTTCTCCCACCCGTAATTTATCTACATCCGCTCTGTTAGGCAACATTACCACTATTGACTTATCCAGGCTATATTTGCCATAGTTTACTTTCACTTTTTCTATTTTGGCATCAGAATAAAACGCTGTTAACTGCGCTGCCACCAAAATAGACTCTCTAGTTTTAATCCCCTGTAAAAGAGTAATAGGGCCAACAATATCTGGCAATTCAAAACAATAGTCCCCTTTACCCTTAAGCGACCTCAACGTTTTATTTTCTATCTCATTGCGGCCTACAACTATTTTATTTTTACCTAACCGAAAATGTCTACCAAACCGTAACAACACAGCATCACTGCCTGAAACATTTCTTTTATGTTCAAACAAATCACAAAGTTTTTTGGCGTACTCCTCACAAGTTAACAAACATCCACCTGCAGGCGAAGGATAATTGGTGATACCAAACTCTTTAGCTAATTGAAATTGAGGTTTACGAGAACGTCCTGAAATAGCCCCCAATTTACTTCTATCAACAAGACCTTTTTGTTCTGCAACAGTTTCCGGTAACAATTTTGCAGAAAGCGGACGTAACAGCTCTCCTTTTAAACCTGCCTCTAACTCAATAATTCTAAGAGCAGGACCATGTTGAGACATAGGTCGTTCCCCTAACACTTCACCTGTAAACAGAAAATCCGCACCAACTTCTTTTGCAAACTTTACTGCTTGTTTTAATATAAAAATTTTACAATCTATACATGGATTAATATTCTTACCATAACCATGTTTTGGTTTTCTTAACATACGAATATATTCTCTATCAACAGCAACAATTTTTAAAGGAACCCCTAACTGCTCAATCGCCGCCTCTGCTTCACTTGTTCCATCTTTTTTAGGAATACCAAAAGGAGTCTTTACATTAAACGCAATAACCTCTATACCCTGATTTAGAATAAGTCGCGTCGCAAGAATACTATCTAAACCACCTGAAAACAACGAAACAGCCTTAACATGAGTCATTAAAAACATATCTAAAAACGAAAAATAATAACATATCTATAAAAAAACGCCAAACACACCATACATTGTAATTCTTCAAAAACAGCTCGACACGTCAAAGCAAACTCAACATTTATTCTCAACCTACAAAATTTAAAACTCAAGATACTAACGTTAAAAAAACATAAACACTATTTACTATAAACTCTCGTAATGAACTTGATTTTAGAGCTTAATCATCTTTTTATTATAGTAAGGCTTAAAACATGAAAGACCATTTTTATTTTCACCCTTGGGTTGTTAGCTCAGCACGGATAGAGCGCCAGCCTTCTAAGCTGGAAGTCGAGGGTTCAAATCCCTCACGACCCGCCAATCAATATATTTTAAAAAAAACTTGAATAGCAGTATAACATATAGTAAGTTGGAAGGTTACGGTATGCAGATAACTAAAGTTATACAAGATTTTTTAAACGGTTTGGCCTTTGGTATAACAGAAACCGTGCCTGGCGTAAGCGGTGGAACCATTGCTATCATATTGGGGTTCTACACAGAACTCATTGAGGCAGTAAACCATTTTACTGAAAACGCCAAAAAATATACAAAATTTTTAATCCCTATGGCTATAGGTATTGCCACTGGTGTGATAATATTTAGTGCTGTTATGAACTATATGCTTTTGAATTTTTCATTTCCAACTATGACCTTTTTTATCGGTTTGATTGTCGGTATCATTCCACTCATTTACAGAAAAACAAAGACCCCAACAGGACGTTGGTGTAAGCCTAAAGAATTGGCTTTAATTCTAATCTCTCTTGCCGTCGTACTGATTATATCCAATTTAAAACCGCCTACCATAATAAATCCTGCTGAGGTTATCAGTTATATAGATGCTCCGTTTATGCTCTTTATTTTTTTAGCTGGTATCATAGCGGCTATAGCGCTGGTGGTTCCAGGTATAAGTGGTTCATTTATATTATTGCTGTTTGGCATCTATCCTTTAATTACTTATTCCGTTTCATCCATTGGCTATTTATTAACAGATGTTACTAATGTCCATCTAATGGGAGATATTGCTAAAGTTTTGGTTCCTTTGGCTTTAGGTGTAATTATCGGTGGCTTTTCTATGGCAAAACTAATTGAAAAACTTTTAAAGAACCATTATAAAACCATGTACTCCATTATATTGGGGTTATTATTAGGCTCCGTTTACGCACTGTTTAGGGAACCATTTATCTTCCAAAGCGGTTTATCGGTGCTAATCATTGTTGCCGGCATCACCACATTTTTTGCTGGAAGCATAATTTCATTTAGTTTGGGAAAAAAACAGTTATAGAATGTTTTGAGTCTTTTTCTAGACAAAATAATTTTAGGTAGGTCATACTCCGTTTTTAGCAAGCTGATTAGAGATAATTAACTTCGGTAGACATTGTTGAATTCAGACTATAAAAGACCATATCAGAATATATTTTTGACAGGTAACCTGTAGAAATCTAACTATAGATGTCAATATGTTTGATACACAAATAAGCTTGATAAAATTTACCCTGAAAACGCAAACGCTCAACTAAGTTAACTATCTAATTCAAACAATGCAGCTTCGAAATAACCTTAGATACTTGTGATTAGAATTAATGGGTTTTTAGAAGTTCAAATCCGTTTTTTAGATCTTTTTCGCGTTTGGCTGAACTGTGTAACTCAAACATGACTATTTCGCCTATAGACCAAATTTTAACGCCTGCTCGCATACAACCTGTGACGGCTTTGTCGTTTCTGCCAAAGCTGCCGTGCATGTGAAGTTTAGGTTTACCTTCTGAATTACAGAAGATAGTCCCTACGCCACAGCCTTCATGCACCCCATTAAGTAAGATTGACATGGGTTCAACAGGCAAGGCATTACCGTATTTTGGGCCAACTATAAGGTTACTTTTATCTTCAGCTCCACCTAAAAAAAGACATATAGCACTTTTTATGTTGTGCTCTATAGCAAAGGTTTCCAAAGTTTCATGCACAACCTCTCCACTATAGAGCCTTAAAATGAAGACGCGATCAATGGTAGCTTGTGAATAATCCAACTCTTTAACGCTCCTTAATTATTGTTTATTTAACATCGTTTATTTAAAGAAGGAACTTAACTGTTTCTGCTGTGGTGGTTCTTTACTAAGACCTGAAATTCTAACACCTACCCGTCGAATTTCCAAAGAAGATTCAGCAAGATATTTTTCAATAAGCACACGAATATGTCGTTTAAAAGTCTCTTTATCTTTTATAGGCTGCTCAAGAGTTATAGAACGACTTTTACTTAACAAGTCAACATTTACCATATAAATAGAAACTGTTTTAAAATTATAACCCTTCGCAGTTGCTTCTTTATAGACAATTTCAGTTAACTCATCAGTTTTTTGCAAAATACAGGTTAAGTCATTAGTATCCTGTTTTAAAGTACCAATTTTACTTATAGACTCAGCATCACCAGCAAAAACAACAGGCTCATTATCAATAGCATTTGCAGCGTTATGAAAATATAAACCTAAAACTTTACCAAACATTGCTATTAACCGCTGCACATCAAACTTGGCAAGATCATCAATAGTATGTATACCCATTTGTTCCATACGCGCAAAAGTTTTTTTACCCACCCCCAAAAGATAACTCACGGGAAGAGGCGCAAGAAACAGTGACGCCTCATCAGGTTTAACAAGAGTCAAACCATCAGGCTTTTGACTATCGCAGGCAATTTTAGCAACCAACTTATTTGGCCCAACCCCTATAGATACAGAAAGACCAACTTGATCTTTGATATCTTGCTTAATTTTTTGAGCAAAAAAATACGCTTTCTCAAAACTACCCCCTACATGAACAGTAACATCCAAATAAGCCTCATCAATACTAACCTGTTCAAGACAACCCGCATAAGAATTAAGCATCTGCATAACACGGTCACTAATTTGCTCATAATACATATGATCCACCGGAAAAAACACAGCATCAACACCTTCAAGATTACGCTTAGCCAAAAAAATAGGTATACCAGACTTTACACCATACCGACGAGCAATATAATTACTAGTAGACACCGCACCACTATCCTCAGTACGACCCGAATAAACCCCAACCACCACAGGCTTATCCTTAATAACAGGCTTTCGCAACTCTTCACATTGAGCAAAAAAATAATCAAAATCAACAAGCATTACCACACGATTCTGAACCAACTTTTACACTCCCAAAGGTTTAGGCAGCAACCATGATCCATCACACGGGGCGGTATTTAGGCGTTCTAAACCCTCCCGACAGCAACCAAATTTTATTCCTTCTACATCAGCAAGATCACGGACATTTTTTAAAATTTTCATACGCAGGTCTCTATGTAACAAAATGCTTCCACCAATTCGTTCACCTTCCTTAAAGTAGAGAGGTTCAAGTTTTTCTGCAACAGTTGCCAAAGTTGTCGAGAGGCGTTTCCAATTGTCAGGTTTTACCTTGTATGTTGAACTGGTTATGTGTTTAACACCTATAGCCGATAGGGTTTTAATTAGTTTTTGTGGTTGGTCGTTTATGAATGGTATTATGGGATCTATGCGTACGGAGACAGGTATACCTTGGCTTATTAGGTCTTCTGCAACGCTTATGCGTTGGCTTGGTGGGGGCGCGTTGGGCTCTATTATTTTGGCGAGCTGGTCATTGTCAGTTGTTATGGTTAGGGTTACAGTGGAGGGCGACTGTTTTAGTATGTCATCGTCTCGGATGACTAGGTTGCTTTTGGTTATTATGTGTATGCGACAATTGTTTTTTGAGAGAATTTCTAGACATTGACGAGTTAGACCAGTGTACTGTTCAGTTTTTGGGTATGGATCAGAACTGTTTGAGAGTGATATGGTTTCCCCTTTAAGTTTTGGAGCTTCGCGTTGGAGACGTTCTATTAGGTCTTTTTTTGGTTTACACTCATTAAAGCCTGTTATGTAGCTGGAGGCGTAACAGTAAACACATTTATGGTCACATCCCGTGTAAGGGTTTAAAGTTAGTTTTTGGGGGCAAGTGCATAAACCGTTTTGCCAAGGATCAAAACTTGAAATCAAAGGCACCTTCATTCACAATTAATTATTGTTTTGGATAAACTAAAACTATTCGCCACAATAAAAAACATTAGGAAACGGTTTTGTTAGGGTTATATAACTGTTTTAAGGAAAGAAAAATGATTCTAGCTTTGTTTTTGTAATAAAAAAGTTTTTAAATTAAAACTGCAATGACTAAACTCGACGTTACATGATACCAAAATATTTCTTCCTAACAAAAGGCGTTGGCAAACATAAAGAGAAACTCCAATCATTTGAGCTAGCTCTGCGAGCTGCAGGTATTGAAATGTGCAACCTAGTAGCAGTATCTAGCATTGTTCCACCAGGATGTGAACTATTAACTAAAGAAAAAGGTCTAAAAATGATTCATCCCGGAGAAATCACTTTTGTAGTCATCGCCCGTAACGCAACTGATGAACCACATCGTCAAGTTGCATCATCAGTTGGTGTTGCCATACCCTCAGGTAAAGACCAACACGGATACCTAAGCGAACACCACAGCTTTGGACAAACAGATGAAGTAGCAGGAGACTACGCCGAAGACCTAGCAGCTACCATGCTTGCAACAACAATGGGCATCCAATTTGACCCAGAAACAGCATGGGACGAACGCAAAAAAATATACAAAACAACAGGATTGATCATCAAAACATCAAACTGTACACAATCCGCACAAGGCGACAAAAACGGACTCTGGACAACAACAGTCTCAGCAGCAGTCTTTGTTCCCCCATAAAACGACAAAACACAAAAAAATAACCCGCAAGTTTTTTCCCCTTGCATCCAATTTTAAAAAACAGACGACTTTAGGTTTTAATTGTATTTACAAATTAGAGATATCAAAAAACCTTTTAAAACTATTTTTCAAATGCCAAACATGTAATTCCTCTAATAAAAGACTGTTAGTTTGCGTTGATATTTTTAGGTATTACTGGCTGTTTTTACCTGCCGTCCCGGAAAATTATATCTATAAAACTGAAATAATCGGCGGAAATTGAAAAATATGGTTTTTTTGACCCTTTACAGAACTAACGAGTTACACATCATAGATATAAATTATATCTA
>WREZ01000054.1 GCA_009779045.1 Candidatus Bathycorpusculum sp.
GTTAGGCTTTAGGTGCAGTTTTTTCTACTGCACTGTTTAAGCTTGTCATTTCTGCGTTTGCTTTGCGGATGATGTCGCCTATTGTTTCTTTTGTTGGGATTGCTGCGCTAACTGATAGAGCTATGGCTTTTTGGTGTGCTCTTTGTAGTAATGGTTCAATTGTGTCTTTGCATGCATAACTGACTTCAAGGGCTAATGCGAATGCTTCTTGGTTGTGTGTTTCAACACTTTTTCTTGTGGCTGCAACGTCTACGATGAGTTGGTTGCCAGTGATAATTAAGCCGTTGTCATAGACTGCACGTATGGATATGCCTAATTCTACGCTTTTTATGCCAAGTTTTGATAGTACGCTTGCAAGACGCTCGTTTATGGGTTCGCCTCTGCGAACGACAAGGGTGTCTTTGCTTACCCATACGCTGCCGTTTTCGATTCTTGTTGGTAAGCCTACAGCGTTTAGCTGGCTGATAACTGGTCCAGGGGGTTGTCCAGTATTGCTTACTGGAATGACTATATCAGTTGCAGCTAGGTCACCTGATTTGGCGAAAGTTTTTACTTTGCCTTTTTCAAGTAAAAGGGCTAGCTTGAAGGGGTTTAGTTCAGTGAACATGAAAACGTTTGGGCCTTCAAGATATTCTTCAAGTTGTACTAGTTCGGCTTTTTTGATTTCATCTAGGGCAAGTTTTACCAGTGTGTTCTTTAGAACTCTAAAGGTGACTTGGCCTTTCATGCTTTTTTTGAGTTCTTGTAGTTGTGAAGCTCGAACTTTCTGTAAACTGGCGATGCCGATTGACTTACAGTCTTTTAGCACATCGACTATTTCTTCTACTTCAGATGTTTTTTGTTGTAACACTTGTTGTGACGGCATTTTATTTTCCTCAGTTATTTATTATTATTATTTATGGTTTAATTTTAACAGGTTCGCCCATGGATGTTTTAATGAACATGAACTTAACATTCTTAAGACCACGTTTTAGTTTTACATCCAATACACGGATAATTGTTTGAGCGTTTTCAAGAAGATCTTCATCACTCATTTGTTCAGTGCCGAAGGATACTTGAATAATTGGTTGAGTACGCATACGAACAACAACTGTTTTACGGTTTTTTGTAAGAATTGCGTTAACGTCGGCAGTTATAGGAACTGGAATGGGCATTTTACCTCTTGGACCTAAAACTGGACCTAAAATTCTACCAACCAAAGGCATCAAAGACGCTTCAACAACAAATATGTCATAATCTGTTGCTAACTTGCGTAATTCCTTCTTTTTACCTGTTAAGTCTTCAAGATTAGCTTTTTCTAAAACGAAGTCAGCTTGAGCATTGCGTGCTTTGAGCGCAAACTCACCAGAAGCAACAATACAGACCTTATTTGGCTTACCAGTTGGTTTTGGAAGCTCGACTACTTCCTGAATTTTACCTTCGGGAGTTTTTAGGTCAATTTCTTGAATGTCTAGAATCATATCTATGGACTGGTTGAATTTTTTGCCGCCAGACTGCGTCTTTGCCTTTTTTATTGCTTCTAATATTGTATTATTATCTAAGGGCATTTTTAAGCCTCGAACCAATGAGGGATTGGAAATCTGTTATAAAAATATTCGCCTAACATTATTGGCTACCAAATAGTTGATCGTATATACCAGCGTCAATATCCTTCTGTATATCACGTGGATCTTTGCCTTCAACGGTTACACCTATGCTAAGACAGGTGCCAAGTACCTCTTTGGTAGCATCTTTAGTATTTGCCGATAACAATTGAGGAGCTTTAATTTTTGCAATACGCACCATTTGCTCCATGCTCAAGTCACCGACTTTAACACTGTTAGGTGTACCTGAACCTTTCTCAATTTTTAATTCAGCAACAATTAACGCAGATGAAGTGGGAGTACCAACAGATACTTCAAAGGTTTTATACTCAGTATTAACACTGACCTTTACTGGAACCTTCATTCCAGCATATTCCTTTGTGACCTCGTTGATTTTGTTTACAACAGCTACAATGTTTACACCTAATGGACCAAGAGCTGGACCAAGAGGAGGACCCGCATTAGCTTGACCGCCATTGACGATTAATTCTACAACTTTTTGTTCTACCATTTTGTTTCACCTTATACTTTCGCTTTTTCTACAAGTTTTACATAATCTGAATGTACCGTAATTGGCAAAGTAAATGTTGCCTCAAGAAGCTCAAGAGTAACCTCACCTTTAGACTTATCAAGACGAGTAATTTTCGCACGCATACCCTTGAAAGGCCCTCCAGTAATTTCCACAACATCATCCTCACCAAGATCAGCCATAACCGGCTTACGTACAATATAACGCTCAATTTCATTAAAACTAACTAAACCAGGAATACGAGAACGAACATGCCTAACACCAGCAATCGCCTCTTCCACAAAATGCGGCCCATCAGCTTCAACAAACACATAACCCTTCAAAGTATCAGGAACTAAAAGAGCCTTCAGAGGAATATGAGCCATACCAACCTTGATAGTAATCAACCTTGCAACATTACGCTCTTGCCCAGTTGTCGTCTTGACCACAAAAATTTTAACAGGTTGTTGTTCATCTTTTTTCTGCACAAAAAGGCCCCCTAATTACTTTATAGACCACCCAACGCAAACGCCGCAATAAACTGTATTACAAAACCAACTAAACCTACCACACCAATACCTAAAACACTAATTTTTATCGAGAGCCAAAGCTCATCACGTCCAGGTTTCACTGACAATTTCAAAACTCTTGCGCATTGTGCTAGGAACGATTTTATACCCATATTTATCGCACACTCATGATTTCTTTTTGAAATAATAAAGGTTACTGTAACTTTTAAGAATGCAACCTTTAACATCAACTACATTATTAAACTTTCGGTTTAAAGTTAAATTTTACGGTAAACAAGCCCAGACACGTCCAAAGCATCCAACAAACCAGACTTATCCTCACCACGTATACCTCTCCAATCCAACAACACCTCAGAAACTTGCTCTAAACTGCGTTCAACACAATGCTTAAGCAAAGAGGCATCCACATTAACAACAGCATATTTAGAAATCATGTGACCAAAAACCACTTCACCATTCAGAGCCATCTGAGTGAATTTTTTGTTATAGTGAGTTCCACCTATTCCAATAACAGCTTTTTGGGTTGGTTTAGATTCAAAAGTTTCTATTGCAAAAATTGTGGCACAGGCCACAGCATAAGCTGCGTTAGAATCAGTCCACTGCTGCATAGAGCTGCCAAGTTCAACAAACATTGCTGGCACATTTAAAGAGGGCCCATGATGAGTAACTTCAAAAGACACTTCATAATCGGTCAATCCAAGTTTTTGTTGATAGAACATAAGCATTTTCAAGGTGTTACTCATTGCAGTTGCTGGAGAAACGGAAACCGTTTGAGGTAAACCTCCAAAGTCTGCGCCGGCAAAGTTCCCCGGCGGGTGCACAGTTAATGTTGGTGTACCACTTTGGCTACTGTGTCTTGAAATGAAAATTATTAATTCAGCATCAGGAAAGTTCTCTGGAAGATTTTGGGCGTCCACAGATGCTTCGTTTAATCTGATAAAAGTAACAAATTTTTTGTTAAGATTCGCAGTGTAAACGGGGTTATTTTGAAAAGTTCCAAGAGTTTTCTGAAAGGGGTATCGTTGTAAAATTTGATTAGCAATGTTTAAGCTTGCAGGGTCTTTATTTGATGAAACCAACAGAATCATGGACATCAATTTGGAATATAGGTTTTTTGTTGAAAAATGTTTCCACAACTAAACACAGTTTGTATAGTGAACTGTAACATTTGCAGATGTGCGGATAATTAATATGTTGTAATGCATTAGTCTTGTTTGATGTTAATTTTGTCAAGTATTTATATTTGTGCAAATTACCCGTTAACACAGGTTATGGCCTCTAAGTTCTCATCATTTGGTGGTAAACGTAAACAACAAAAAAATAGTAGCAGATGAAATGGGCATAAAAACGTGGGTTTTATAATAAGCAAGTGTTTGAATAAAAGTTAGGTTAAATTTTGATTAACAGTTAGTTTAGAATATAAGAAGTAATATAGAAATATGTACATAACCCTTATAATTGCTGATGGGTTATGCAACATTTTATGAAGTGAGCTGAAGGATGCATTTACTTAACTTTAGAGAGTTGCCTAATCAAGAACTCACACAAATAATTGATACAGCAATAGCGATGAAAAATTGTCCACAAAAATATGTTAAAGCCTTAGAGGGGAAAACAGCCGCTTTAGTTTTTCAAAAAACTTCCACACGTACACGTGTTTCATTTGAGGTTGCTATGACGCAACTTGGCGGTCATGGACTTTTTTTGGATTGGAGAACTACTAATTTTACAATGGCAGATCTATCAGATGAGATAGGTTATCTATCACGTAACGTTGACTGCATTATGGCAAGGCTGCTATACAATTCAGATTTAAACAAGATAGCAAAAAACAGTCATGTGCCAGTCATTAACGGATGCGATGAGAAATATCATCCCAGCCAAGCCATAGCTGATCTAATCACTATAAAAGAAAAAAAAGGCAAATTAACAGGAGTAAAGTTGGTGTATGTTGGTGTACATAACAACGTTGCTAACTCTTTAATTGAAGCCTGTACTAAAACGGGTGTAAAGATTACAACAGTTTGCCCTATTTTTAATGAAGCCTCAAGAGATAATGAACTGTTAAGTGATGCAGAAAAAACGGGTCTTTGGGAGTCCACGTTGGATTTAAAAAAGGCTGTTTTAGATGCAGATTTTGTGTATACAGATACTTGGGTGGACATGGAATTTTTTACTGATCCAAAATATGTTAATGAAAAAGAGGAGCGTATAAAATTAATGATGTCTTATCAGATTAACGCTGAGTTACTCAAGGGTACTAATGCCTATGTGATGCATGATATGCCAATTCACCGTGGCTATGAAATTACCGATGACGTTATTGAAAGCCCAAAAAGTGTTATTTATGAGCAAGCAGAAAATAGGTTATATTCAGCTAAAGCAATATTATTAAAGCTAATTTGCATCTAAAACGCATTTGAAGGGCAATAAAAACTAGAAGAAAACCCAAATAACATGTTGGGCGTTAATTTATAGGTCACTTAAACAGAATATTTAGGAGACAAAAGAGATGGACTACGCAGTTATAGCTGATGCTTACGGGAAAATTGAGGCAACTACTAAACGTCTTGAAATGACAGACATACTAGTAGATCTATTAAAAGATACACCAAAGGAAGTTGTAGCTAAAATTGTCTATCTTACGCAAGGTAAATTATATCCAGATTTTATGGGTATAGAAATAGGAATAGCAGAAAAATTAGCTATAAAAGCACTTACACGTGCCTCAGGGAGAAAAGTAAGTGAAATATTAATTGATCTACAGAAAACAGGTGACCTTGGTCAAACATCAGAAATCCAGCTTACCAAAAAGAAACAAAGCACATTTTTCTCCAAAACCCTTACTGTTGAGCATGTTTATGAAACACTTGACAAAATGGCAAAAACAACTGGTTCAGGTGCTGTGGATACAAAAACCGCAGTTTTTGCAGGTTTACTCTCAGATGCCTCACCTAAAGAAGCTAAATACCTCATACGCACTGTTACAGGTAACCTGCGTTTAGGCATTGCAGATATGACAGTATTAGAAGCATTAGCAATTGCATATGGTGGGGGTAAAGAAGCGCGAGAATCAATTGAGCGCGCCTATAATATTTGCTCAGATCTTGGCAGAGTCGCAGATATTCTTGTTCGAGAAGGATTAGAGTTAGTAAAAAGTATGCAAGTAATGGTTTTTGAACCCATACGGCCGATGTTAGCTGAGAGGTTGTCTTCGCCAGAGGATATTTTAGAAAAGTTTAACGGGAAATGTTTAGCTGAATACAAATATGACGGCGAACGCATACAGGCACACAAACAAGGCAACAATGTTAGTCTTTATTCAAGACGGCTAGAGAATATTTCCAGTCAGTATCCTGATGTTGTTGAGTTAATTAAAAAGCAAATAAATGCTCAAGAAGTAATTTTTGAAGCTGAATGTGTTGCAGTGGACATGGAAACAGGTGACATGAGACCTTTTCAAGAACTTATGCATCGTCGTCGTAAATATGGCATAGAGAACGCCATAGAAAAGTATCCAATTTCGTTATTTGCCTTTGATTTACTATTTATTGACGGAAAAGACTTAACACGTGAACCGCTAATACTTAGACGAGCAGCTTTAGAAGGTGCGATAAATAAAAATATACAGCTTCAAATAGCTACACAAAGAACTGTTAACAATTGCAAAGAACTGGAAGACTTTTTTGAGCAAGCCATAGAAGAAGGCTGCGAAGGCTTAATGTGTAAATCCATCACAAAAGACTCGGTATACCAAGCAGGAAATCGAGGCTGGTTATGGATAAAATATAAACGAGATTATAAAAGCGAAATGACAGACACTTGTGACTTGGTTGTTGTGGGCGCTTTTCACGGCAGAGGCAAACGTGCAGGAGCATATGGCGCATTGCTATTGGCAACATATAACCCAGAGAAAGACAGGTTTGAGACCACAACAAAATGTGGCACAGGCTTTACTGAAAAAGACATAACTGAGTTACATACAATGCTACAGAACCATGTTATTGCACACAAACATTCCCGTGTTTTATCAATGATGGAAGCAGATGTTTGGTTTGAACCATTTATTGTTCTTGAAATTTTAGGCGCAGAGGTCACGTTAAGCCCAATACACATGTGTTCAATAGATGTCATCCGTAAAAGTAGCGGGTTTGCAATTCGTTTTCCAAGGTTTACTGGAAAATACCGCACAGACAAGAGTCCACAAGACTCTACCACTTCAAAAGAAATCGTAGAAATGTACCAAAACCAACTTAAACAAATTAGTCAACATACAAGTTAGAATAGAAAAGCTAAAACTGATAAACTTCAAACACTAATAATACAGACAATAAGAGAGGGAAACCTGTGGCTTTAGACCCAGAAAAAATGAAGACACTCATAGCGTTTAAAAAACGTTTAGAAACCCAACTGGAAACGTTAAACATTGAAATCAAAGAAGTACAAATAGCATTAGACATAGTTAATTCTATGCTGCTTGAAAAGGGTTTTAAACGTGGGAATCTAAAAGAGATACCACCACCAGATTTACCAAAAGAAGTCTTGCTACCAAAACAGGAACAAAATTATCAAACTTCAAGCGACACACAACCAACATCAATCTTCACAACAGCAGTAACACCTCATGATATAGAAAACGTGTTCCCATTAAAAACAATGAATGATGAATCATTAGCATTAATCTGCTTTGATAAGGGGGTCATGCATGTATTACCTGATGAAAGTAAACAGTTTAAAGCTAATACACCACCTTTTCAAAACTTTTTGGTAGAAAAAGTTCTAGCTAAAATGAAAGAAAAAGATGTAGAACTAGTTAACAGTCAACAGTTAGAAGCAAATAAAGCGTTTACTTATGATATTGTTAAAGAAGATAACTCTATTCGAGAGATAATAATACATAATGTGGATGACGAACGTTTGAAAGAGTTAAAATCAAGTATACGCTGGACATTAGAAAAAATGTATGATAAAATGAAAAACTAAAAGACTGTTATTATAGTGGATTAACTTAACAATTAGATGTTGCAAAGTAGGTGTACACCGCTTCTTGCAGAGTTGCACACTTAGGTGCCAAATCAACCAACGCTTTTTTCATATTAGCCCACCACTTCTCA